>NZ_JBHJWG010000014.1:0-48162 GCF_042266305.1 Kitasatospora sp. NPDC056076 | reverse complement strand
CACCCGGCCCCGGTCGGTGGCGGGCACCAGCACCCCGACCACGACGACGAGGACGAGGAGACCGCCGACCCGGCCGGTGCCCCCGTCCTGCGCGTCGAGACCGCGCCGACCCTCCCCCGCGGCCTCGCCCTCCTCGACGCCCCCGACATCGACTCCCTGGTCACCGGCAACCGGCTGCTCGCCGCCGAGCTCATCGCCACCGCCGACATCTGCTTTGTAAGAGCAGCGCTCTACCACTGAGCTACGCGCCCCCGGTCGTGGCCCTTCGGGCGTACGACGAGTGCCTAGGGTACCTGGTCCGGCGGGGTGGTGTGGTGCGGGCGGGGTGGGGTGGTGGGAGGGGGCTGCCCGTGGTGCGGGGGGATCGGGGAGAATGGGCGCGGATCAGCGGGTCGGAGCAGGGAGCGCGCAGTGGCGGTGGCCGGCGGGAGCGGGCGGCGGGGGCGGCGTCGGGCGGGGAGTGCGCTGGGCGACGCGCTGGTGTTGCCGGTGGTGCTGGCGGGTGCGTTGGGGGCGGTCGGGCTGGCGTCGGCGGGCAGTGGCGGCTGGTGGGGGCGGCGGGGTGCCGGGGACGGTGTGCGGGCGGAGGCGCGGGAGGCGCGGGCCGCGGCGCAGGAGGCGTTCTACGAGCTGGACGAGACGCAGCGCGAGCTCCGGCTGGCGGTGGAGACCGTCCGGGCGGTCGAGGAGGGTGCGGCGGCGCAGCGGGTGCTGGCCGAGCTGCCGGCGATCTCCGGCCGGGTCGAGCAGGTCACGGTGAACTACCTGGCCGCGCTCGACGCCCATGACCTGGACCGGGAGGACCTGGACGCCGGTTCGGTGGCCCAGGCCCGGCGGCTGCTGGTGGACGTGCAGGGCCAGCTCCGCTCGGCCCGCGCCGAGCTGACCGACTTCCTGCGCCGCCTCCAGCCGACCCTGGTCCACGCCGAGCAGCAGCTGATGCGGGTCACACCGGCCGTGGAGCAGGCCAAGCACGCGCTGCTGCGGGCGACCACCACGCTGGACGAGGTGCGCGGCGCCGGGCTGCGGGCGGACGACCTGGCGGCCCGGCTGGCCGAGCTGGCGCCGGAGTTGGGGCGGCTGAACGAGGGGGCGGCGCGGCACGGCGTGGCGGCCACGCTGCAGCGGGCCGAGGAGGTGCGGCGGCGGGCGGAGGCGATCACCGCCGACGCCGCCCAGCTGCCCGAGCGGGCTCGGGAGCTGGACCGCCGGGTGTCCAGCCTGCGGACCCGGATCCAGGCGCTGGAGACCAAGGCGGAGACGGTCGATCCGGCGCTGAGCGAGCTGCGCCGCCGGTTCAGCACGGCCTGCTGGCAGGACCTCCAGCGGGTGCCCGAGCAGGTCGCCGAGGCGGGCCGGGCCGCCGGGCGCAAGCTCGCCGAGGCCGCCCGGGCCCGGGACGAGCAGCGGTGGGCGGACGCCACGGCCGCGATCGGTACGGTCCGCGCGCTGCTGGAGACCGCGGACGGCTCGGTGCAGGCCGTGAACGACCGCTTGCGGCAGCTGAACGAGGTGCAACACGACCCGAACCGGGAGGTGGAGCGCGCCCGCTTCGCCGTCCGGGACGCCCAGCGGCTGGCGATGGCGGGCCGCACCGCGCCGGACCCGCGGCACGCCGGCCCGCTGGACGAGGCGGTGGCCCGACTGGACCGGGCGCTGGAGACCCTCCAGGCCTCGGGCCGGCACCCCGACTACTGGCACTTCCTGACCGAGCTGGCGGCGGTGCGGGAGACGGCGGCGCGGGTGATCGGCATGATCCGCGGCGATCTGGGCCCGCACCGTTGAGCGCGGTCGGTACCCTGCCGGTATGCCACGCTACGACTTCCGCTGCCGCTCCTGCGGCGCCACCTTCGAGCTCCGCCGCGCGATGGCGCAGGCCAACGACCCCGCCGTCTGCCCGCAGGGCCACCCGGACACCGTGAAGCTGCTGTCCACCGTCGCCGTCACCGGCGCGGCGGGCGGCGCGCCGCAGCAGGCCCCGAGCGGGGGCGGAGGCGGCTGCTGCGGCGGCGGGTGCTGCGGCTGACCGAGGAGGACCGGTGGCGACCGACGGCTAACCGGCGACGACGGGGTCGGCGGGCATGACCGAGGCGGTGGCCGCGGTGGCCGCCGCCAGGAACCGGCGGACGATCTCCTCCCCCGCCGCCACCCCCACCTCCGCCAGGGCGGTGACGCCGGGGGCCGTCCATCCGCCGTCGGCCAGTTCGCCGTGCCCGGGCCGCCATCCGGCGTCAGCGGCGAGCAGCAGGTCGGCGTCCAGCAGGGAGTCGCCGGCCGCCAGGACGGTGTGCGCGCCGCTGCGGCGGACGGCCTCGGCGAGCGCGGCGCTCTTGGTGAGCGGCTGCGGCACGGCGTACACCTTGCGGCCCTGCAGTGAGACCCGCCAGCCGCGTTCGGCGCACCAGCCGGTGAGTTCGGGCAGCCAGCCGTCGGGCAGCCGGTCGCGTTCGACGACCAGGTAGGCGAACTGCTCGTCGGCTACCCGCCGTTTGCGCGTCCACTCCGGGTCGGCGCTCAGGGCGAGTTGGCGCACCACCTCGTCCAGCGGGGCGGCGCCGGCGGCGATCCGCGCGGTGATCTCGCGGCGCCAGTCGCGGTCCGGCTCGCCGTCCATCAGCAGCTGCCCGCCGTTCGCGCAGATCGCGTACGTGGGCGTCGGTCCGGGCAGGTTGACCCGTCGGTACTGTTCGACGGTCCGGGTGGTGGCGGGTACGAAGCGGGCCCGGCGGCCCAGTTCGACCAGCAGGGCGGCGGCCCGTTCGGTCAGGAAGGACAGCGGGCGGCCGTCCAGCACCTCGACGCAGAGCAGCCGCGGCGCGGGCCGGTCGGGGCCGTCCAGGGCCAGGGCCCGCTCGGAGTAGATGAGCGTACGGTCGAGGTCGCTGGCCACCAGCACGCCACCCTCGTCACCGCCCGGACCACCCGCTCCGCCCGGACCACCTGCACTGCCCGCACCGCCCGCACCGCCACCCGTACCGTCCACGGCACCCATCAGGACTCCCTCCCCGTCACGGCCCGTCCGCTCTCCCCCGTCGCGCCCCGACTGTAGCGGGGGTGGATGAGGCCCACGCAGCTGTACGGCAGCCCGTCCACCTCCTCGACCGGGACGCCGCGTTGGGCGGCGAGCAGCCGTACGTGGTCGAGGTCGGTGCCCGCGCCGCGCCGGGCCAGCACCCGCCAGGGCACCCGGCGCAGCAGCACCCGGGTGGTCTCGCCGACGCCGGGCTTCACCAGGTTGATGTTGTCGATGCCGTACTCGGCGCTGATCCGCTCGACGGCGGCCCAGCCGGCCCAGTCGGGCGTGCGGTCCGGGTCGGCGGCGAGCCGTCCGGCCGCCTCGACCGCGAGGGCGCGGACCTCCCCGAAGTGGTCGGCCACCGCAGTCAGGAAGGCCTCCGAGACGTCCCCGCCCGCGAGGTCGGCGTAGTGCTTGGCGCCGTGGAAGTCTCCGGGGCCGATCAGTCCGGCCCGCAGTACGGTGCGCGAGACCAGCCCGGACACCGTGGAGTTGAGGCAGGCGGAGGGGATCAGGAAGTCCTCCCGGGTGCCGTACGTCCGGACGCAGCGGCCCGGGTCGGCGAGCACCGCGAGGTCCGGGTCGAAGCCGGTGCCGGCCAGCGCGTCGGTGAGTTCGCGGGTGATCGCGCCCTTTCCGGTCCAGCCGTCCACGAAGACCACGTCGGACGCCCGGTGGTGGGCCGCCAGATAGCGCAGCGCGACCTGGTCGATGCCGCGGCCGCGGACGATGGACACCGCGTAGTGCGGGACGGACAGGCCGTGGGCGAAGGCCAGCCAGCGGCGGACCAGGATGCCGACCGGCGTGCCGGCCCGGGCCAGCGAGGCGAGCACCAGGCCGGGCCCCCGCTCGCGCAGCAGGGTCTCGGCGACGGTGCCGACGGCGAGCGCCATCCGGCGGGCCGAACCGCGCAGCGCCTGGTGGAACAGCTCCTGGTACTCGGCACTGGGGCAGTACTCGACCGGCAGCGACTCGGCGTAGTGGGCGCCGCCGTGCTGGACGGCCTCCTCCCGCTCCTCGGTGGGGGCCTCCAGCGGGACGTCGGAGAGGTCCTTGAGCAGCCAGGCGACCTCCTCCGGACGGTAGGAGGAGAACTCCGGCCCGTACAGCGGAGTCGGCAGCGCAGCCGGCAACGGGGAGGACAGCACGGAGGACAGCGCGGAGGACGGTACGGAGGGCAGCACCGGGCGGTACGAGGGGAGTACCGCGAGGACCACCCGGTCGGTCACCTGCCGCAGCTGGCGCAGCAGCGCGTACTCCCCCTGGTGCAGGGCCGGGGTATCGGCTACGTCGTCCACCACCAGCACCACGGCGTCGAAGCGGCGGGCCCCGTCCTCACCGGGGGCGACGTTGTAGACGTAGCGCTCGCGCGAGCCGCCGTCCTGCGGGTCGTCGTGGGCCGGGAAGACCAGCCGGGTGCGGATGGCGTAGCCGGGATCGTCCACGGCGAGGACGGGCGAGCGGGTGGTGGTGGAGTAGCGGATGCGGTCGCCGCCGACCCGCTGGGCGAGCGCCTCGGCGAGCCGCAGCGGCGCGTACATCAGCTCCTCGAAGCCGAGCACCAGGACCCGCTGCTGCTCAGCACCGTCCACGCCGTCCACCGCCGCGCCGGCACCCACCGCCGCACCGTCCGCCGGCCCGGCGCCCGCCCCCAGCGCCTGCGCCAACTGCCCGGCCAGGGCGGGCAGTACGGCGTCCAGCCGCTCGCGGTCGTGCGCCGTGAAGCCGTGCCGTCCACCGTCCGGCAGCCCGGCGGGCCAGTCCAGCTCGACCCGGACCAGCGGGGCGGGCTCGACGGCCGGCGGCGGGGCGGCCGGGGGGACGGCGGCGATCAGCCGCTCGGCCCGGGCCACGATGTCCTCGGGCAGGTCGACGCCACCGCTCGCGGTGGCCACCACGTCGAGCCGGGCGCCGAGTTCGGCGGCGGCTGCGGCGAGCCGGTGCCGGTCCTCGGCGGAGCGCAGGTCGACCAGGGCGACCACCACGTAGTGGCCGCGCGGGTGGCGGCGGTGCAGTTCGCGGATGGTGTTGAGGACGGTCCGGCCGGTCGAGAGCTCGTCGTCCACCAGCACCAACGGACCGTCACCCGAGAGGAGTTCGGGGTCGGCCGGGAGGAGCAGGTGCCCGGTGGCGTGGGAGTGCTCCTCCTCGAAGCCGCCGAGCGGGGGCACCCCGGGGACGGGGCGGCGGGTGGAGTGCAGGCAGGGCGCGTCGAGCCCGTCGGCGACGCTGTGGCCGAGGCCGGTGGCGGTCTCCGCGTAGCCGAGCACGACGGCCCGGCCGGCCTCCGCGGGGCCGAGCAGCTCCCGGACCCGGCGGCCGAGTTCGAGGCCGGCGCCGTGCACCACGGCGGGCCGCTGCGGGACGTGCTTGCCGAGCACGCTGGAGACCAGCAGGTGGGCCCGCTTGGGGTTGCCGGACCGCAGGGCCAGACCGACCAGTTCGGGCAGGCGCTCCGATCCGGTCAGCGCGATCCCGGCCCGCTCGGCGACCCAGCGCCCGGTCCAGCCGCCCTCCGCCGCCACCGCCGCCGTCTCTGCTCTCTTCACTGCTGGTCCCGCCTTCGGTGGTGCTGATCGATCGGTTCGCGCGTGTCGGGTCGTACTGGGTCGGGTCATGCCGGGTCGGATCGGGTCGGGTCATGACGGTCGGATCGAGGGGCCGGGGTCAGCCGCACAGGCAGGCGGACAGGAGCTCCGCGAAGCTCACATCCTCCCGGGCCACCCCGAAGACCTCCGCCCGCAGCAGCACCCGCTCCGCCCAGGCGCGGTGCGGCCGGGCCTCGTTCATCTTGTTCGTGTACGCCGAGCGGAGTACCCCGCCGCCGTCCTGCTCCTGTCGCAGGATGTCGCGCGCGTCGCAGTACTCCTCGTGCGTGACCACGGACAGCGCGTGCACCGCGGGGACGTGGCTGGGATGGATGCAGGTCTTGCCCAACAAGCCGTTGGCCCGGTCGAGTTCGACCTCACGGATGAGCCCGTCCAGGTCGTGCTCGATGATCCTCCGGCGGACCTCCTCACCGGAGGCCCGGGCGGTGCCGGCCGTCGCGGCGAACGGGGTGCGGCGCAGCTGCGGCTTGAACATCCGCTCCTGCACCGGGAAGTACTCCCAGACCGGCCCGGTCACGGTGTACCCGGTGCCGTCGGCCCGGCCGAGCACATTGACGACGTCACCGATCACGGCCGCGACCAGGGCCACGTCGTAGGCGGTGAGGTCGGGTGAGCGCCGCAGCCCGTAGGCGGAGCACAGGTCGGTGACACCGAGCCGGACGGCGAGCACCCGGTCGCGGTGCTCGGCGAGCAGGTCGGCGATGCCGAAGAGCTGCTCGCGCCTGGTCTCCAGGTGGGCGAGTTCGGGCGTTTCCAGGACGGGCATGGCGAACAGCCGCCGCCCGGTGGCGGCCTCGGCGGCGGCGAGCGCGGCCAGGTAGGCGCCGCCCGTCTCCGGGGTGAACTTGGGCAGGACGAAGCCGCTCAGCAGCCCGACGGCCGGGCCGAGCCGCTCGGCCAGGTCGAGGATCTGCCCGGCGGTGCGGACCCTGATGAAGAGAAGCGGATGATCCTGTGCACAATCGGTGAAATCATTGACCAGGTCCGACAACTGCTCGACCAGGTTGCGTTCGCCCGCGTCCACCTCGTGGTCGGCGATCGCGTCCTCCAGGCAGAGCACCATCGACACCACGCCCTGCCCGGCCAGCTTGCGGATGTCGGCGGCCAGTGCGGGCCTGGTCGCGGGGCTGTAGAGGGTGCCGCCGAGGGCGGTGGCGAGCACCGCGGGCTCGCTCCCCGCGGTGAACGTCCGCGGCTGCTCCAGGAACAGCCGGGCACGGACGTCGTCGGCGAGGTGGCCGAAATGGCGCATGGTGCTCTCCTCGGGGCTGGACGGCGGGCTGGCCGACCGGACGGACGGCCTCCGGCCCGCGGTTTCCGCCTGGACGCACCGCCGGCGGACTCCCCTCCACCGGCCTCCGGGGGCCTGTTCGAAGGCCCATCGTACGGACGGTTTCCGGCCGTTCCCGGCGTCGGGGCACTGAACTCCCGGAACATCCGGCCGGCACCCGACCCACCCGGAACGATCATCCTGCGGGCAACGGCCCGGCGCGAACGGACCACTCGCCGGTCAGCGAAGGCCCGCCGCAAACCTCGATCCGACGCAAGTCTTGGCAAAGTCCGCCCCCACGCCGACCGTCCCGGTCACGTTGTCCGAAGGGGTGGCGAACGGGCAGGATGGTCCGCTATGACGCACGTGATGGCCAAGGGCGCCAACATCGCACTGCCGGCGGCGGCGGTCCGCGCCGTGCTGCGCTGGAGCGCCACGCCCGGTGCGCCGGACGTGGACGCGTCCGCGCTGCTGCTCGGCACCGACGGCAAGGTCCGTTCGGACGCCGACTTCGTCTTCTACAACCAGCCCCGCCACCCCTCCGGCCTGGTCCGCCACCTGCCCAAGCAGCACACCGCGGGCGGCGCCGAGATCATCGACACGGTCGAGGTCGAACTGGCCAAGCTGCCGGTCGAGGTGGACCGGGTGGTGCTGGCCGGTTCCTCCGAGGGCGGCTCGTTCCGCGCCGTCCCGGGGCTGCGGCTGCTGCTGTTCGACGCCGCCACGGGTGACGGCGCGGTTCCGCTCGCCGAGTTCGCGATCGTGGACGCCGAGAACGTGTCCGCGCTGGTCGCGGGTGAGCTGTACCGGCGCAACGGCTCGTGGAAGTTCCGGGCGATCGGCCAGGGGTACACGTCGGGGCTGATCGGCCTGGCCACCGACTTCGGCATCACGGTCGACGACGAGGCGGAGGCCGCCGCCGCGGCCGCGGCCCGGTCGGCCCAGGCTCCCGCCTCCACCGCCACCCCCACCGGCGCGGTCGACCCGCGGGCCACCCCGCTGCCCGACCCGCGCTCCGAGGCCCGGCCCGAACCCGGCACCTTCACCCTGAGCCCGGCCGTCCCCCAGTCCCCGACCCAACCTCCGGCCCAGCCCCCGGCCGCTCCGGCCACCCCGGCCCCTGCCCCGGCGGCCGCCACCGCGAACGGCCCGGCCACCCCGCCCCCGCCGGTGGCCCCGCCCACCGTGCCCCCGAACGTCCCGCCGGCCCCGCCCGCGCCCCCAGCACACCAGCCGCCGACCCACCAGCCCCCGGCCCACCAGCCGGGCACCCAGTCGGGCGGCTACGGCTACCCGCAGCACCAGCCCGGCACCGGGTACGGCTACCCCCAGCACCAGCCCGCGACCGGCTACGGCTACCCCCAGCCCCACCAGCCGTACCCGCCGCAGCAGCCCCAGCCGGGCACCCACTCCGGCGGCTACGGCTACCCCCAGCACCAGCCCGGCACCGGGTACGGCTACCCCCAGCACCAGCCGGGCACCGGCCAGCAGCCGCCCGTCCCGCCGCAGCCCCCGGCACCGGCACCGGCACCGGCACCGACCCAGGGCCCGCCCGCCGAGGAGTTCGCGCTGCCCCCACAGGGCCCGCAGTTCCAGCCCCACTGACCCACTGACCCACTGCGCCGTCCCCACCGGAACCACCGGAACCACCGCGCACCCCGGACCCGCCCCACACCCCGCCCCGCCGAGCCCGACGCCCGGCGGGGCCGCCCCGGGCGACACCGCGGCCCCGGGCAACACCACGCCCCCGCCAGGGACTCAGTCCCCGCCCCCGCCCGGCTGCTGCCCCTTGTACCCCCGCTGCCACTGCATCCCGAAGCCGTACAACCGGTCGATGTCCGCCTGGAACCCGTTCACGTACCGCACCTCGCGGCGCACGGTCAGCTGGTTGTCCCCGGCGTTCTCGATCAGCACCACCGCGCAGGAGCGCGCCGACCGGGCCCGTTCGTCCAGCTTGATCTCGATCCGCGGCCCGGTCTGCGGCACGATCGTTATCACCGCGTGGGTCTGCTCGAAGGCCGGGGTGCCGTCGTAGATGTAGACGAAGATCAGCAGCCGCTTGAACTTGTCCTTCTTCTCCAGGTTGACGTACATCGTCTCGCCGGAGGGCGCCCCGTACTGGTCGTCGCCGCTGAGCTTGATGAACGGCGGTTCCCGCAGGTCGCCGAAGAGTTCACCGAGCGGCTGCACCACGCCCCGGGTGCCGTCGGAGAGTTCGTACATGCAGGCGAGGTCGAGGTCGACGTTCAGCTGCTCGTTGCCGCCCGGCGAGTCGGGCTCCAGCGGGCTGAGGATCCGCGGGCTGAAGAAGCGTTTGAGGGTGTCCCGGGTGCTCGGCCGGACGGCGCCCGAGCGCATGGTCCAGTGCAGGTTGACGTAGAGGTAGCCGGTGGTGGCGGCCGAGCCGGTGATCGCGTGCTGCGGCGCCGACTTGGTGAGCGTGACCTTGTGCTGCCCGCCCGGGTTGTCGAAGGTGTAGCTCTTGTCCCCGCGCAGGTACTCCCAGATCGAGACCATCCAGTCCTCTCCCCCTGCCTCCGTGCGGCGGTCTGACGATCCGCCGGTCCATGGACGATCCGCCGGTCCATGATCGGGCATCGACCGGGCCGACGGATACCCGAACTCCTCCTTTCCCTACCCCGCCCGGCCGTTGACGCCCACCCGCAGCGCGAACCCGCGGCGCGAACCCGAACCCGCGACCCGAACCGGTGGGTCGATTGGCCCGGGGAAGCCGCCCTCCCGTAACATGCCGCCCCTTCGGACGCGATATCGTCTAGCCGCACAGGTGTCCCGTCCGCCCCTGCGCGGGCGCGGTGGGCACGTCGTGCGGCGACGAACGAACCGTCAGGCGGCACCCGCCCCGCGGGACCTGACCACCTGTGTCGCGCTGTGAACCTGTCCCCTGCGGAAACCCGAGGCCCGACCCGCAATGAACCTGACCTCCATACAGCTGGTCTGGACCGTCGTCGGCGGCGCAGCCCTGCTGTTCATCGCCATCCTGATGGCGACGCTGCGATTCAAGAGCACGAAGCACGACGAGGCCGGCGATTCCTGGGAGCGCAGCGAGGAGCGCCGCCGCCGCAAGGAGATGATCTACGGCATCTCCTCGTACACCCTGCTGTTCTGCTGCGCCGGCGTCGCGGCCGCGCTCTCCTTCCACGGCCTGGTCGGCTTCGGCATCGAGAACCTGGGCCTGTCCAACGGCTGGGAGTACCTCGTCCCGTTCGGCCTGGACGGCGCCGCGATGTTCTGCTCGGTGCTCGCCGTCCGCGAGGCCAGCCACGGTGACGCCGCGCTCGGTTCCCGCCTGCTGGTCTGGGTGTTCGCGATCGCCTCGGCCTGGTTCAACTGGGTGCACGCCCCGCGCGGCCTGGGCCACGCCGGCGCCCCGCAGTTCTTCTCCGGCATGTCGATCTCGGCGGCGATCCTGTTCGACCGGGCACTCAAGCAGACCCGCAAGGCCGCGCTGCGCGAGCAGGGCCTGGTGCCGCGTCCGCTGCCGCAGATCCGCATCGTCCGCTGGCTGCGCGCCCCGCGCGAGACCTACGCGGCCTGGTCGCTGATGCTGCTGGAGAACGTCCGCAGTCTGGACGAGGCGGTCGAGGAGGTGCGCGAGGAGCGCCAGGCGAAGCTGGACGCCAAGGTGCGCGCCCGTTCCGCCGACCGCCGCGAGCGGGCCGAGTTGAAGGCGATCTCCCGCCAGGGCGGCATGCTCGCCCGGGCCCGCGGCGGGCGTCAGGTGCCCGCGCTCACGGCTGCCGGAGACGGCCAGACCGCTACGGAGCCTGCCCTAGCCGCCGAGAGCGACCGCACCGCCCCGACCGCGCACGACCCGTACCTCTCCCCCACCCCGTCCCTCTCGGCGAGCACGCTGGACCGCTCCGCCCTGGACGCCGGCCGCCGCCCGCGTGCCGCCGTCGGGTCGTCCTACGCCTCCGCCACGAGCGGTTCCACGAGCGGCTCGACCGGCAGCTCGGCGTCGTCCTCGTCCTCGTCCTACCGCAGCTCGACCATCGACCTGACGGCCGACGACGACACCCTCTCGATGCCGAAGCTGGACTCGCTGGAGCGCAAGCTGCGCGCGATCGAGCAGCAGCTGGGCTGACCCCCGCCCGGCACCCCGCAGGAACAACGCAGGAACAACGCGAACGGCCGCCCCCGGATCCCCGGAGGCGGCCGTCGCGTTCCCCGGCCCTACGGCCGGAGAGAGGGTGTGGGGCGGCGGACTACTGCCCGCTGCCCACGAGTTCCTTCTCCCCCTCCGCCGCCTCGCGCCGGTTGCGCAGCATCGAGGAGAGGAGGGCCAGCCCGATGAAGGCGACACCGATCAGGCCGGTGACGATCTCCGGGATGTGGTACTTGATCCCGACCAGCAGGATCACCGCCAGCGCGCCGATCGCGTAGTGGGCGCCGTGCTCCAGGTAGACGTAGTCGTCCAGGGTCCCCTTGCGGACCAGGAAGACGGTCAGCGAGCGGATGTACATCGCGCCGATGCCGAGGCCCAGGGTGATCTGGAAGATGTCGTTGGAGATCGCGAAGGCGCCGACCACGCCGTCGAAGGAGAACGACGCGTCCAGGACCTCCAGGTAGAGGAAGAGGAAGAACGCGGCCTTGCCGGCCACCTGGACGACGGACTTGCCGGACTTCTCCGCCTCCTCCTCGCGCTCGGCCTCTTCCTCCAGGCCCGATTCGAAGATCGAGGAGAGGCCGCCGACGACGAGGTAGGTGACCAGGCCGAGCACACCGGCCAGCAGAACGGTTTCGGCGTGCTCCGCCGCGAAGAAGCGCGAGGCCAGCACCAGCGCGACCAGGGCGACGACGCTGGACAGGGCGTCCAGCTTGCCGACCTTCTCCAGCGGGCGCTCCAGCCAGCCGAGCCAGTTGTGCTCCTTCTCGTCGAACACGAAGTCGAGGAAGATCATCAACAGGAAGACGCCGCCGAAGGCCGCGATGGCCGGGTTGGCCGCCTCCAGGTACTGGCCGTACGTGAGGCCGTCGTGGGTCGCGTTGGAGTGCAGGGCGAGGTCGATCACCGTCGCGGGGTTGAGCTTCGCGGTGAGGCCGACGACCAGCAGCGGGAAGACCAGTCGCATCCCGAAGACGGCGATCAGCACACCGACCGTCAGGAAGATCTTCTGCCAGTACGGGTTCATCCGCTTCAACACCGTGGCATTGACCACCGCGTTGTCGAAGGACAGGGAGATCTCCAGGATGGAGAGGATCAGCACGATGCCGAAGCCTTGGGCTCCCCAGAGCAGTCCGGCCGCGATCAGGCCCAGGGCGGTGATCGCGAACGACCAGCCGAATGTGCGGAGGAACACGGGAGTTGGCTACCTTTCGGGTTCTGGCCGTGTCGGGGGCGGCCTGGTCCCGAGACGCCTGACCGGGCCGGGCCCGGTCAGGTCACCCCCGCACTGCCCTCTGTTCTCTTGATCGTTTGATCGGTGATCATCTGATCGTTGATCGGTGCGATAAGTCCGTTTTACGCCCTTACTGTACGTTGACGCCGAAGTCGAGCGCGATCCCGCGCAGGCCGGAGGCGTACCCCTGGCCCACCGCGCGGAACTTCCACTCACCCGCGTACCGGTACAGCTCGCCGAAGATCATCGCGGTCTCGCTGGACGCGTCCTCGGACAGGTCGTAGCGTGCGATCTCCTCGCCGCCGACGGAGTTGACGACCCGGATGTAGGCGTTGCGCACCTGTCCGAAGTTCTGCAGCCGGGCCTCGGCCTCGTAGATCGAGACCGCGAAGACCACCTTGTCCGCCTGGGCCGGGACCAGCTCCAGGTTGACCAGGATCAGCTCGTCGTCACCCGCGTCGTCGCCGCCCACGAGGTTGTCGCCCTGGTGCTCCACCGAGCCCTCGGGGCTCTTGAGGTTGTTGTAGAAGACGAAGTACTCGTCACCGAGCACCCGTCCGCCACCGCAGAGCAGGGCGCTCGCGTCGAGGTCGAACGGTGCGCCCGTGGTCGAACGGGCGGACCAGCCGAGGCCGATCTGGACCTGCGTCAGGTTCGGCGCGGCCTTGGTGAGCGAGACGTTCCCGCCCTTGGCGAGCGTGACCACCATGGTGTTCTTCCTCCCTTGCTTCTCCCGGGGCGCCATACAGGTGTAGTCCCCCGCGGCCCCGGCCGGCCCGCTTCGGCCGGCTGAACTTCCTGAACTCACATCCTCGCAGCGCACCGGACCCCGACGAAGCCGGGCCGCTCCCGACCCCCCTCGAAGCTGCCCCCGCCCCCCGACGAAGCCGGTCACGACACCGTCCGGAACCGTCCCCGACCCCCCGACGAAGCCGGGGCGGCCCCGGACCTCGAAGGTCCGGGGCCGCCCCGGGGACCGCGCAAGACCCCTGCGCCGCAGGAGGACTCAGACGAGGACTCAGACGTTGACGCCGAAGTCCTGGGCGATGCCGCGCAGGCCGGAGGCGTAGCCCTGGCCGATGGCGCGGAACTTCCACTCGCCGCCGTTGCGGTAGAGCTCGCCGAAGACCATCGCGGTCTCGGTGGAGGCGTCCTCGGAGAGGTCGTAGCGCGCCAGCTCGACGTTGTTCGCCTGGTTCACCACCCGGATGAACGCGTTGCGCACCTGGCCGAAGTTCTGGCCGCGGTTCTCGGCGTCGTAGATCGACACCGGGAAGACGATCTTCTGCACGTCGGCCGGGACGGTGGCCAGGTTGACCTTGATCGCCTCGTCGTCGCCCTCGCCCTCACCGGTCAGGTTGTCGCCGGTGTGCTCGACCGAGCCGTCCGGGCTCTTCAGGTTGTTGAAGAACACGAAGTTCCCGTCCGAACCGACCTTGCCCTGCTCGTTGCAGAGCAGCGCGCTGGCGTCCAGGTCGAAGTCCGTCCCGGTGGTGGTCCGGACGTCCCAGCCCAGGCCGACCACGACGGCCTGGAGACCCGGCGCCTCCTTGGTGAGCGAGACGTTGCCGCCCTTGCTGAGGCTGACTCCCACGTGTCCTCCAAGAATCGGGAGGCACGGGTGGTGCCCCCGGGTGGTGCGGTTCTCGGCGCCGACCGACGAAAAACGGACGTACGCCGCACTCCGCCAACGGCCCGAGCGTAGTACCGGGTTCCCGTACGCACGCCCGAACGACGGGGCCGGAGGGTCGCACGGGCCCCGTGGGGCCGTCCGGGGGGCTCAGAGGCCCGCCAGGGCCTTGAGGTACTCCTGCTCGTCCCGGGCGTCCGGGAGGCCGTTGACGACGCTCCAGCGCACCGTGCCGGCCTTGTCGATCACGAAGGTGCCGCGCAGCGGGCAGCCCTTCCGCTCGTCCAGGACGCCGTAGGCCCGGGTGACCTCGCCGTGCGGCCAGAAGTCGGCCAGCAGCGGGAACTCCAGGCCCTCCCGGTCGGCGAGGACCCGCTGGGAGAACTGCGAGTCGCAGGAGACGCCGAGCACCTGGACCTCGTCGTTCTGCAGCCCGGCCAGCTCGCGCTGGATCGCGCCCAGCTCGCCGGTGCAGACGCCGGTGAAGGCGAACGGGTAGAAGACCAGGACGACGTGCTTGCGGCCGCGGAAATCGGCCAGCCGGACCGTCTCCCCGTGCTGGGTGCTGAGCTCGAAGTCCGGAGCCTGGGTGCCGATCTCGATGGCCATGAGCGGGACCTTTCTGACGCGACCTGGCCGCGCTACGGGCACGGCAGGCGACATCCTCGCATCCGTTGACCGACGTTCGGCCGAACGGATGACGCCGCCCACCGGAAGGCCCACCCCTTCCGCCCTGAGCGAACGCACAGAACACCCGGAACACCCGACTCCCGGATCGCCCGGAGCGCCCGGAACGCCCGCGGCACCCGCACCCCCGGCCGCCCGGGGAGCCGCACGAAAAAGCGCCGGGCCCCGACGGAGGAGGTCCTCCGAAGGGGCCCGGCGCGAGGCTCGGGGCCCGTTCAGCGCTGCTTGGGCTGCTTCGCCGTGGACTTGGTCGCCAGCCGGGTCGCCGCCCAGTCCTTGGCCACCGCGATCGAGCTGGTCTGCGACAGGCCGGAGGTCTTCGCCGCGTCCGCGATGTCGGACGCCTCGATGTGGCCGTCCCGGCCGGTCTTGGGCGTCAGCAGCCAGATCAGCCCGCCCTCGGCCAGGTACTCCAGGGCGTCCACGAGGGAGTCGGTGAGATCCCCGTCCTCGTCGCGGTGCCACAGCAGGACGGCGTCCGCGACGTCGTCGTAGTCCTCGTCGACGAGCTCCGTCCCGGTGATCTCCTCGATGCCCTCACGGAGATCCTGGTCAGTGTCTTCGTCGTACCCCAGCTCCTGGACGATCTGGCCTTCTTCGAAGCCGAGACGGGTCGCCGGGTTGGACTTGTCCGCGGGGTCCGCGGTCGCGCTCACGGGAATAACCTCCAGTATTCGGCCCGGCATCCATGCCGAGGCTGTGGCCGTAGTCCACACGGGCGCGGCGGTTCGCGCAAGTACCCGACCGCCGATCCCCCCCAAAGGTTGACGTGTCGCAGCGGGACACGCCGGGCGAGGTGTCGGGAATCACACCGATTTGCCCTTCTCTGCGTGGGACAAGGATGCTTCGGGTGGTCCCGGCCCACAGGCCGTACGCGTGCCCGAGATGCGAACGGCATTCGGGGTCCGCGCGTGCGCGGGCGTAGAGTCTCCTGTTGGCCCTCACCCCGGCCGCCCGCCATCGGGCGGACGGGACACCAGGTCGGACCACCTCTTTTCGTAACACCCGGGGGTGTGCGGAGCGGACGAAGAAGCCCGCGACGCGCACCACCAGACCGTTCCGTCCACCAGGCGGAACGGTTACCGATCGGTAGAGATGACGGATCTCCGAGCGCGGTAGCACGATGGAGGCGGCGCGACACACCTCAGTTTCGACCGACAGTGAAGGAACAGCGTGGCTTCCGGATCCGATCGCAACCCGATCATCATTGGCGGCCTTCCGAGTCAGGTCCCGGACTTCGATCCCGAGGAGACCGCGGAATGGCTGGAGTCGCTCGATGCGGCCATCGACGAGCGGGGGCGTGAGCGTGCCCGTTACCTGATGCTGCGGCTGATCGAGCGCGCCCGCGAGAAGCGTGTCGCCGTGCCCGAGATGCGCAGCACGGACTACGTGAACACCATCGCGACCAAGGACGAGCCGTTCTTCCCCGGCAACGAGGAGATCGAGCGCAAGATCCTCAACGCGACCCGCTGGAACGCGGCCGTCATGGTCTCCCGGGCGCAGCGCCCGGGCATCGGCGTCGGTGGGCACATCGCCACCTTCGCCTCCTCCGCGTCGCTGTACGACGTCGGCTTCAACTACTTCTTCCGCGGCAAGGACGCCGAGGGCGAGTCGGGCGACCAGATCTTCTTCCAGGGTCACGCCTCCCCCGGCATCTACGCCCGCGCCTTCCTGCTGGACCGACTCACCGAGCAGCAGCTCGACGCGTTCCGCCAGGAGAAGTCGAAGGCCCCGTACGGCCTGTCCAGCTACCCGCACCCGCGGCTGATGCCGGACTTCTGGGAGTTCCCGACCGTCTCGATGGGCCTCGGCCCGCTCGGTGCGATCTACCAGGCGCGGATGAACCGCTACCTGGAGCACCGGGGCATCAAGGACACCTCGGACTCGCAGGTCTACGCCTTCCTCGGCGACGGCGAGATGGACGAGCCCGAGTCGCTCGGCCAGCTCTCGCTGGCCGCCCGTGAGGGCCTGGACAACCTGACCTTCGTGGTCAACTGCAACCTGCAGCGCCTGGACGGCCCGGTCCGCGGCAACGGCAAGATCATCCAGGAGCTGGAGTCCCAGTTCCGGGGCGCCGGCTGGAACGTGATCAAGCTGGTCTGGGACCGCAGCTGGGACCCGCTGCTCGCGCAGGACCGCGACGGCGTCCTGGTCAACAAGCTGAACACCACGGTGGACGGCCAGTTCCAGACCTACGCCACCGAGACCGGCCAGTACATCCGCGACCACTTCTTCGGCGGCGACCTGCGCCTGCGCGCCATGGTCGAGAACATGACCGACCAGCAGATCCAGCACCTGGGTCGCGGCGGCCACGACCACAAGAAGATCTACGCGGCGTTCAAGGCCGCCCGCGAGCACCAGGGCCAGCCGACGGTCATCCTGGCCCAGACGGTCAAGGGCTGGACGCTGGGCCCCAACTTCGAGGGCCGCAACGCCACCCACCAGATGAAGAAGCTGACGGTCGAGGACCTCAAGCGCTTCCGCGACCGGCTGCACCTGCCGATCACCGACAAGCAGCTGGACGAGGGCTACCCGCCCTACTACCACCCGGGCCGCGACTCGGAAGAGATCCAGTACATGCACGACCGCCGCAGCGAGCTGGGCGGCTACGTGCCGACCCGCAAGGTGCGCCCGCGCAAGCTGGAACTGCCCGGCGACGACGCGTACAAGGCGGTCAAGAAGGGCTCCGGCAACCAGACCATCGCCACCACCATGGCGTTCGTCCGGGTGCTCAAGGACCTCATGCGGGACAAGGGCATCGGCAACCGCTTCGTGCCGATCGCGCCGGACGAGTACCGCACCTTCGGCATGGACTCGCTGTTCCCGTCGGCGAAGATCTACAACCCGCTGGGCCAGACCTACGAGTCGGTCGACCGCGACCTGCTGCTGGCCTACAAGGAGTCGCCGACCGGCCAGATGCTGCACGACGGCATCTCCGAGGCCGGCTGCACCGCCTCGCTGATCGCCGCCGGTTCGTCCTACGCGACCCACGGCGAGCCGCTGATCCCGGTGTACGTCTTCTACTCGATGTTCGGGTTCCAGCGCACCGGCGACCAGTTCTGGCAGATGGCCGACCAGCTGGCCCGCGGCTTCGTGATCGGCGCCACCGCCGGCCGCACCACGCTGACCGGTGAGGGCCTGCAGCACGCCGACGGCCACTCGCACCTGCTGGCCTCGACCAACCCCGGCGTCGTCGCGTACGACCCGGCGTACGGCTTCGAGATCGCGCACATCGTCCAGGACGGTCTGCGGCGGATGTACGGCTCCAGCGCCGAGCACCCGCACGGCGAGGACGTGTTCTACTACATGACCGTCTACAACGAGCCGATCAAGATGCCGGCCGAGCCCGAGAACGTGGACGTCGAGGGCATCCTCAAGGGTCTGCACCGGTACGCGCCGGCCACCGCCGGCCAGATCCCGGCCCAGATCCTCGCCTCCGGCGTGGCCGTGCCGTGGGCCCTGGAGGCCCAGCGCATCCTCGCCGAGGAGTGGAACGTCAAGGCCGACGTCTGGTCCGCGACCTCCTGGAACGAGCTGCGCCGCGACGCGGTGGAGGCCGAGGAGTTCAACCTGCTGCACCCCGAGGAGCAGCAGCGGGTGCCGTACGTCACCCAGAAGCTCCAGGGCGCCGAGGGCCCGGTCGTCGCCGTGTCCGACTGGATGCGCGCCGTTCCGGACCAGATCGCCCGCTGGGTGCCGGGCCAGTACCAGTCGCTGGGCGCCGACGGCTTCGGCTTCGCCGACACCCGCGGTGCGGCCCGTCGCTTCTTCCACATCGACGCGCAGTCGGTCGTCCTGGGCGTGCTCACCGAGCTCGCCAAGCAGGGCAAGATCGACCGCTCGGCGCTGAAGGACGCGATCGACCGCTACCAGCTGCTGGACGTGACCGCGGCCGACCCGGGTGCCGCCGGCGGCGACGCCTGATCACCCGCTAGCGCCTGAGAGGGGCCGGACTCCTGTACGGGGTCCGGCCCTTCGGCGTTCCCGCCCCGGACACCCGGGTCAGGTCCTACGCTCGACGCCATGACGAACCAGAGCACGCACCACCACCCCGAACCCGCCGACGGCGCGGGAGAGTTCAACCGCAAGGTGATCGCCGAGTTCCGGGCCGGCGCGGGGGTGGTGGGCGGCGACCTCGCCGGGATGCCGCTGCTGCTGCTCACCGTGGTCGGCGCCCGCAGCGGCGAGCCGCGCACCACCCCGCTGGTCCACCTGCCGGACGGCGAGCGGCTGGTGGTCTTCGCCTCCAACGGCGGCAGCGACACCGACCCGGTCTGGTACCGCAACCTGGTCGCCCACCCGGAGGTCACCGTCGAGCTCGGCACCGAGCGCTACCCGGCCGTGGCGGCCGCGGTCGACCCGGCCGAGCACGACGCGCTCTGGGCCCGCCAGTTGGCCGCCCAGCCGCAGTTCGCCGAGTACCGCGAGGCCGCCCGGACGATCCCGCTGGTGGCCCTCACCCGGGTCTGAGCGGCACCCCGGGCAGCACGACGGCCCCGGTCTCCCCCACGGAGTCCGGGGCCGTCCGCCGGCCGGCTCAGATGTGCACGGCCGGGCCCGCGTCGGTCTCGCCGCGGCGGGTCAGCAGGGCCAGCAGGGCGGCGCCGAACGCCACCACCGCGGCCACCATGAAGGCCAGCGACATTCCGCTGACGAAGGACTGGTGCACGGCGCCGGCCATCAGGTCCACCGCCTGCTGCGGGGTGCCGGGCGGGGCCGGCGGGGCGATGCCCAGCTGGGCGGCCTGCTTGAGGCCCGCGGCCGCCTGCGGGTCCTCGACCGGCGGCAGGCCGGCCTTGGCCCAGTTACCGGGCAGCACGTCGCCGACCTTGGCGGCCATCAGGGCGCCCAGCACGGCGGTGCCCAGGCTGCCGCCGACCTGCATCGCGGCCTGCTGGAGGCCGCCGGCCACGCCGGACAGCTCCAGCGGGGCGTTGCCGACGATGACCTCGGTGGCGCCGACGATGACCGGGCTGATGCCGAGGCCCATCAGGACGAACCAGAGCGACATCACGCCGGTGCCGGAGCCGGTGTCCAGGGTGGACATGCCGACCATCGCCCCGGTGGTGAGCAGCATCCCCACCATGATCGGGATCCGCGGGCCGAGCTTGCCGATCGCGAGGCCCGCCAGCGGCGCGCCGACGATCATCATGCCGGTCATCGGCAGCAGGTGGATGCCGGCGTCGACCGGCTTCATCCCGTGCACGTTCTGGAGGTAGAAGGTCACGAAGAAGATCGCGCCGAAGAACGCGAAGGCCATCAGCACCATCAGCAGCACGCCCGCCGACAGCGGCACCGAGCGGAACAGGCTCAGCGGGATCAGCGGCTCCTTCGCCCGGCCCTGCCAGAGCGCGAAGAGCACCATCAGCAGCACCGCGCCGCCCAGGAACAGCAGCGTCCGGGCGTCGCCCCAGCCCCACTCGGGGGCCTTGATGATCCCGAAGACCAGCGCGAACATCCCGACCGAGAGCAGCCCGATGCCCGGCAGGTCGAAGGACTTCGCGGCGTTCTCGGCCCGGACGTCCTTGAGGATCCACAGGCCGAGGGCCACCGCGGCCAGGCCGACCGGGATGTTGATGAAGAACACCGACTCCCAGTTGACGTGCTCGACCAGCAGGCCGCCGACGATCGGGCCGGCCGCGGTGGACGCGCCGATCACCCCGCCCCAGATGCCGATCGCCATGTTGAGCTTGTCGGCCGGGAAGGCCCCGCGCAGCAGGCCGAGCGCGGCGGGCTGGAGCAGCGCGCCGAACAGGCCCTGGAGGACGCGGAAGGCGATCACGGTCTGGATGTTGCCCGCGAAGCCGATCGCGGCCGAGGTGGCGGCGAAGCCGACCGCGCCGACCAGGAAGGTGCTCTTGTGGCCGAAGCGGTCGCCGATCTTGCCGGCGGTGATCAGGAAGACCGCGAGCGCCAGCAGGTAGCCGCTGGTGACCCACTGGATCTCGGAGGGCGCGGCCTTGAGCTTCTCCTGGATCACCGGGTTGGCGATCGCGACGATCGTGCCGTCCAGGGCGACCATCATCACGCCGACCGCGACGGTCAGCAGGGTCAGCCAGGGGTGCCCCTTGAGCCCTCCCCCGGCCGGCGGCTTCGACGGCGGCGCCGCGTCCGCCTCGGAGTTCTTGACGACGGACTGACTCATCTGGGCCCTCCGGGGGCGTGACAGAGACCGGCACGTGGTGGTGGCGCTGCGACGACCCACCCGTCCCCACGAGTGCCCGGCCGACGAGCGCCACTCCGGCAGATTATGTCAGCGACTGACATTCGGCAAACAGTGACTTGTGGCCGGAACTGCCATTTGTCAGGCGGCTAAGGTTGTGCTCCCACCCGCCACACCCGCGCCCCGGAAGGCCCCCGCCATGGCCGCTCGCACCCCCCGCCCCGTCGGCACCCCGGAGGACCTCGGCCGGGTCCCCGGCCTGCGCGAGCGCAAGAAGCAGCAGACCCGGGACGCCCTGGTGCAGGCCGCCCACGCGCTCTTCCTCGGCCAGGGCTTCGCCAGGACCACCGTCGACGAGATCGCCTCCGCCGTCGACGTCTCCCAGCGCACCTTCTTCCGCTACTTCGCCAACAAGGACGAGGTCGCCCTCGCCGTGATGGCCGACGCCGAGGACTACTTCATCCACTGCCTGCACCACCGGCCCACCGAGGAGACCCCGCTCCAGGCCCTGCGCGCCTCGATCGTCCAGGCCTGGCGCGACCTCGGGAACGCCCGGGCCTCCGGCCCCAACTCCATCGGCAGCGCCCTCGAACTGCTGCGCATCATCGAGGACACCCCCGCCCTGCTCGCCGCCCACCTGCGCCGGGTCACCGAGCAGGAGCGGCTGGTGGTCCAGGTGCTCGCCGAACGCGAAGGACTCGACCCCGCCGAGGACCTGCGCCCGGTCGTGCTCGCCGCCGTCTTCGGCAGCCTGCTGCGCGCCGCCCACCTCTCCTGGACCGCCGAGCAGGAACCGGCCGGCCCCGAGGGCATGGTCGTGGTGATCGAGCGCTACTTCGACCAGCTCGGCCCCGCCCTGGCCGGCCACTGGCGCGACCGCCCGTAACGCCCGCAGCGCCCGCCCGTAGTACCCGGGTACCACCCCGTACCCGGGTGGTACCCGGAGGTTCGCGCTCCAGTCCGACGCGCGACCCGGGCCCGTGCTCCTAGGCTGGCCCGCGATGAAGACGCTCACCGCCGCCGACGCCCGCAGGTTCGCCGCCCGACAACTGCGCACCCTGCGGCAGAACCTGACCATCCCCAGCGAGAACGAGACGCCGCTGCTCGGGAACTCCCGCCGGCGCTGGGTGCGCAGGATCCCGTTCGCCGTCGCGATCATCCTCCAGGCCTCGCTGATCCCCTCCGGGATCGCCACCCTGGTCGGCTTCTACGGCCTGGTGCTGCCGGTCGCCGCCGCACTCACCGTCGCCCAGACCACCCCGCTGTTCCTCGCCATCACCCGCCCGCTGGCCGCCTGGTGGATCAGCGCCCCCACCCTGGTCCTCACCGCCGCCATCACCGCCCGCCACCACCAGCTGATGGGCAGTTGGCCGTGGACGGCGCCGATGATCATCGCGTACCTCTTCCTGCTGCTCGCCCTCGGGCTGCGCGAGCGCCGGGCCACCGTGGTCTCGGTCTGGATCGCCACCTTCCTGCTCACCGTCCTCACCACCACCCTCGGACTGCCCCGGGCCGGCGACGGCACCACCGTGCTGCTGATCGCGCTCAGCGGAGCCGTCCTGCTGCTCGGCTGGGCCGTGCAGGACCGCGCGGTCGCCCGCCGGCTGCTCACCGAGCAGGAGCAGATCAGCGAGGTGGAGCGCGAGCGGCGCACCCTGCTGGAGGAACGCGCCCGGATCGCCCGGGAGTTGCACGACGTGGTGGCCCACCACATGTCGGTGATCGCGGTACAGGCCGCCAGCGCGCCGTACCGGATCCAGGGCGTCCCGGACGACGCCGCCGAGGAGTTCACCGCGATCGCCGGCACCGCGCGCGAGTCACTGGCCGAGATGCGCCGGCTGCTCGGGGTGCTGCGCAGCGAGGACGCCTCCGGGGAGAAGGCCCCACAGCCGGGCGTGGCCCAACTCGCCCAGCTGGTCGAGACGGTGGGGCGGGCCGGGGTGCCCGCCGAACTGACCGTGGACGAGGGGCTGGCCGAGCTGGTGCCGCAGGCCGTCGGCCTCTCCGTCTACCGGATCGTCCAGGAGGCGCTGGCCAACGTGGTCCGGCACGCCCCCGGCGCCCGGACCTGGGTGTCGCTGTCGGCGGACGGCCCGGAACTGCGGCTCACCGTGGTCAACGCGCCCCCGTCCCAGCACACCGAGTCGCTGGAGGCCTCGGTCGAGGGCACCGGGCACGGCCTGGTCGGCATGCGTGAACGCGTCCGGCTGGTCGATGGCAGGCTGGACACCGGCCCGCTGCCGGACGGCGGCTTCAAGGTGGCCGCCGTCCTGCCGCTCGACCCACCCCAGGAGACACCCGTATGACCATCCGCGTGATCATCGTCGACGACCAGGCCATGGTGCGGGCCGGCTTCGCCGCCCTGCTCAACGCGCAGAGCGACATCGACGTGGTGGGGGACGCGGCGGACGGCGCCCAGGCCCTGGAGGTCACCGGCCGCACCCACCCGGACGTGGTCCTGATGGACGTCCGGATGCCCGTCATGGACGGCCTGGAGGCCGCCCGGCGACTGCTCGACCCCGACGTCCCCGGCGCCCACCGGCCCAAGGTGCTGATGCTGACCACCTTCGACGTGGACGACTACGTGTACGAGGCGCTGCGCGCCGGGGCCAGCGGCTTCCTGCTCAAGGACGCCCCGCCGGCCGACCTGATCGCCGCGGTCCGGGTGGTCGCGGCCGGCGAGGCCCTGCTCGCCCCCTCCGTCACCCGGCGGCTGATCGCCGACTTCGCCCGCACCAAGCCCGCCAGGCGCCGCGACCCCAAACTGCGGCTCAACGGCCTGACCCCGCGGGAGACCGAGGTGCTGGGGCTGATCGCCCGCGGCCTGTCCAACCAGGAGATCGCCGCCCAGCTGGTGCTCGCCGAACAGACCGTCAAGACCCACATCGGGCGCATCCTCGGCAAGCTGGACCTGCGCGACCGCGCCCAGGCCGTGGTGCTGGCCTACGAGTCCGGCCTGGTAACCCCCGGCGAGTAAGGGGGGTTGTCCCCCTCATACCCCGGTAGCACCGGGTAGTTGGCCCCGCGGTGTGACGTCCGCGGGGCCGTCGTCTTCCTACCTTCCTCCTCGTCGAAAGCCGAAGCCGGCTGCCGAACGGACGAGGGAGAACAGGGACATGCGCAAGCTCCGTACCAAGCGGGCGCTCGCCGCCACCGCGCTGGCGCTGGCGGCGGTGCTCGGCGCGGGCGGCTGGGCCGCCGACACCCAGGCCGCCGTCACCGGCCCGCCGCCCGGCAGCGCCGCCTGGACCGCCGACACCGCACTCGGCCTGCGCCTCCCCGACCCGGCCACCAGCACGCCCGCCCAAGTGGCCGCCTTCTTCGCCGGGTTGACGCCCGCCCAGCAGCAGGCCCTGGCCGCCCGGCACCCCCTGGTGGTCGGCAACCTGGACGGCGCCCCGGTCCCGCTCCGGTACCGGGCCAACACCCTGGCCCTCACCGCCGAACGCGACCGGGAACTCGCCCGGACCACCGACCCGGCCCTCACCCCGCAGGACCAGCAGGCCGCCCGCACCCGCGCCGAGCGCTACCGCACCCTGCTGGACGGCGGCCGGCAGGTCCTCGCCTTCGACCCGCGCGGCCGCGGCCAGGTCGCCGAGGTGTTCGGCGACCTCACCACCGCCCCCCGCACCGCCGTGATCGTCCCCGGCTCGGACATCGACCTGCTCACCTTCGACCGCGCCACCGAGCCGTACGGCACCCCCGTCGGCATGGCCCGCGCCCTGTACCGGGCCACCGACGGGCGGACCGCCGTGATCGCCTGGGCCGGCTACACCACCCCGGTCGGCGTCGGCGTCGACGCCGCCACCGAGGACCTCGCCCGGGCCGGCGCCGACCGCCTCGACCGGTTCCTGGACGGACTCGCCGCCAGCACCACCCCGCAGGCCCCGCCCACGGTGTTCTGCCACAGCTACGGCTCGGTGGTCTGCGGCCTGGCCCGCCCGACCCCCGCCCGGGCCTCCGGCCTGGTGGTGCTCGGCTCGCCCGGCATGGGCGTGGACTCGGCCGCCGACCTCGACCCCGCGGTGCCGCTCTGGGCCACCGACCGCAACGACTCGGACTGGATCGGCGACGTGCCCAACGTCCGGTTCCTCGGCCTCGGCCACGGCGCCGACCCGACCGACCCCGGCTTCGGCGCCCGCCCGCTGCCGTCCACCGGATCCCACGGCCACACCGGCTACTTCACCCCCGGCACCGCCTCCCTCGCCGCCTACGCCGCCATCGCCCAGGGCCGCTGAGCCCCACCCCCCGCCAAGGAAGGAGCACCACCATGGCCCGCCCCACCAGCACCCTGCCCCACCCCGTCGCCGCCCTGCGCCGCGCCGCCGCGAAGGTCGACGCGAAGACCCCCGCGAGCCGCGACCGCGCCCTGGACGGCCTGCGCGCCCTCGCCCTGCTCTCCGTCCCGATCGGCC
This sequence comes from Kitasatospora sp. NPDC056076, assembly GCF_042266305.1. Classification (NCBI taxonomy): domain Bacteria; kingdom Bacillati; phylum Actinomycetota; class Actinomycetes; order Kitasatosporales; family Streptomycetaceae; genus Kitasatospora; species Kitasatospora sp. NPDC056076. The sequence goes on along the minus strand of NZ_JBHJWG010000014.1, from coordinate 23,012 downwards.
ACTGGATGCTCGGCGGCCTGACCCTCTCCGCCGACGGCGCCCTGCACAACGCCAGCCCGCTCTCCGCCCTGGGCGGCCTCGCCCCGGCCAGCTGGGTGCTCCAGATGCTCGGGGTGTTCTTCCTGGTCGGCGGCCACTCCTCGGTCCGCTCGCTGGAGCGGGCCCGGGAGAACGGGCTGACGTACGGGAGTTGGCTGCGGGCCCGGACGGTCCGGCTGCTGCGGCCGGTGCTGGGGGTGACGGCGGTGTGGGCGCTGCTGATCCCGCTGCTGCCCCGGCTCGGGGTGCCCGCGGACACCCTGCGCACCGGCGCCACCCTGGTGGTGCAGCCGCTCTGGTACATCGGGGTGTACCTGGCGCTGACCGCGCTCACCCCGCTCTGCGTGGCCTTCGGGCGGCGGCTCGGCCCGTGGTCGGCGGGCCTGCTGGTGGCCTCGGTCGCGCTGGTCGACCTGCTGCGGTACGGGCCGTGGGCCGAGGCGGTGCCGTCCTGGCTGGGGCTGCTGAACCTGCTGCCGGGCTGGATGTTCGGCTACCAGCTGGGCGTGCTGTGGGCGCAGGGCCGGCTCGGCCGGTCGGCCGCCCGGGTGCTGCTGTTCGGCGGCGCGGCGCTGTTCGCGGTCCTGCTGGTGGTGTTCCACTACCCGGCGAGCATGGTCGGGGTGCCGGGCGTCGAGCGGACCAACTCGCACCCGCCGTCCCTGCTGGTGCTGGCCCTGGCCGCGGTGCAGTGCGGCGCGGCGGTACTGCTGCGGGAGCGGCTGGGCCGGCTGCTGACCCGCCGTCCGCTGCTGTGGCTGCCGGTGGTGGCGGTCAACCTGTCGGCGATGACGATCTTCTGCTGGCACCAGAGCGCGATGCTCGCGGTGGCGGTGCCCGGCGCCGCCGGCCTGGGCGCCCTGCCGGGGCTAACCACCGCGCCGGACTCGCTCGGCTGGGTGGCCGCCCGGCTGGCCCTGCTGCCGCTGTTCGGGGCCGCCCTGGTGACGATCGGGTGGTTCACCCGGCGCTTCGACGGGCCGTGGACGGCCTTCTCCCGGGCCGGCAAGGCGCTGGCGGGCACGGCAGCGGCGCTGTTCGCCGCGTACGCGCTGGGCATGGTGTGACACCCCGGCGACCACGCCGGCGATCACCGCTCCGAAGGGGCGCGCAACCGAACGGTGCGCGCCCCTTCGGCCGTTCCAGCGCATCCCCGGAAGGGGCACCGCTCCAAGGGAGGCACGGCACATGCGTCGCACCACGCACTGTGATGTTCTGTGACGGTCGGCGACCATCGCTGGACCGCGCCCGCCCACGGCCCGTCCGTCCGCATTCGCCCCCTCCCCGAACACCCCTCCCTCCCCGAGGAGATCCATGCCCCCGTCCCCGTCCCGCCCGCGGTCCCGGCCCCGGGGCCGCCACCGGCTGCCGGCCGCCGCCGTGGTCCTCGCGGTCACCACCGGAAGCCTGTTGAGCGCCGCCGCCCCGGCGCTCGCCCACGGCGGGGACGACCTCGCCCCGCACGTCGACTCCCGCCGGGTCGCCGAGGAGGTGCGGCAGGACGAGGTCGCCGCCCTCGGCCGGGAGCACGCCGAGGAGCACGCCCGGATGCGCGCGGCCGTCCGTGGCGTCGGCGACTACCCGCAGACCACCCGCACCAACCGGTACAACGCCCTGACCGCCTCCCAGGCCCAGCTCAACAAGGCCTTCGCGCCGGAGACCTTCGGCGCCTTCAAGGAGTACTTCCCCTCCCCCGACTTCGGCGACCACGTCGCCCTGCTGCCCACCGGCAAGGTCCTGCTGTTCTCCTTCGAACGGATCGAGACCAACCCCGAGAAGGAACCCGCCCCCACCCAGACCATCGGCAAGGAGAACGCCGGCCGGGCCTTCCTCTGGGACCCGGCCAAGGGCACCGGCAAGGACGCCTTCCAGCGGGTCGACCCGCCGGTCTCGGACATGCCGGACGGCCTGGACGAGCCCCGCCCGGTGCCGTTCTTCTGCTCCGGGCACTCCTTCCTGCCCAACGGCATGCTCGGCGTCTTCGGCGGCAACCTGGGCGGCAACGGCGGCACCGGCGCCAAGCTCTCGCTGGTCTTCGACCCGTGGACGGAGACCTGGACCCGCAACCCCGACATGTCGGTGGGCCGTTGGTACCCCTCGGTGGTCACCGGGGCCGACGGCCGCCAGCTGATCATGTCCGGCCAGTCCGAACTCGGCTACGGCACCCCGACCCCGGTGGTCGAACGCTTCCCCGCCAAGGCCTTCCCGGTCCCGGTGAAGAAGACCGACACCCCGAAGAACACCCCGGTCGAACGGTTCAGGGCCGACGCGCCGTTCAGCTTCGACTACCCGCACCTGTTCTCGCTCAACGACGGCAACGTGTACGGCTTCGGCCGCGCCGCGAACGAGCAGTGGCGCTTCGACCCGGTCGCCGAGACCCGCGCCGACCTCACCGCCCGCCCCGACGGCCGCAAGCGCAACTACGGCTCCGCCGTGATGCTGCCCGGCGGGGCGAACGGCCCGGACTCCGCCCTGGTCCTCGGCGGCGACCGGGACAACCCGGGCACCCTGCGCTTCTCCAACGGCAGTTGGACCGCCGAGAAGTCCCGCGCCTTCGGCCGCACCCAGGACGACACCCTGCTGCTGCCCAACGGCCGGCTGATGACGGTCAACGGCGCCTACGACATCCGCGACTACGGCAACGGCCCGTACAACCCGAACGCCGACCTCAAGTACCGGCAGATCGAACTCCGCGACGACCAGGGCAACTGGCAGCTCGGCCCGGTCCAGCGGCTGCCGCGCGGCTACCACTCCAACGCGGTGGTGCTGCCGGACGGCCGGATCATGGTGACCGGCGACGAACTCCAGCAGCTGGCCAACAACACGGACGTCAACGGCACCGTCGACGGCGTCCCGGGCACCACCGGCCCGATCACCATGAACGGCACCATCGAGATCTACGAACCGCCCTACCTCCACCAGGGCGACCGGCCCGCGCTCGCCAACGCGCCCACCACGCCGGTCGGGTACGACAAGAGGTTCACCGTCACCAGCACCACCCCGGGGCTCGCCGCCCGGGCCGTCCTGCTGGCCCCGACCACCTCCACCCACTCGGTCAACACCAGCCAGCGGTACGTCGACCTGCGGCTGACCGGCCGGGCCGGCAACCGGCTGGAGTTCCAGGCCCCGCCGGACGCCAAGGCCGCCCCGCCCGGCTGGTACCTGCTCTTCCTGCTCAGCGACAAGGGCGTGCCCAGCGTCGCGCAATGGGTCCAGCTCTCCGCCTGAAACCCCCACCCCGAAAGGAGCCCCGAGCACGATGACGACGGAACCGAGCCTGCGCGAGAGCGAAGAGATCCAGGGCGACATCCTGGCCGGCTTCAAGAAGGACAACGTCAGCGTCCTGTTCCTCAAGTTCGAGGACGCCGCCCGCGCCCGCGACTGGCTGCGCAGGCTGACCCCGCAGATCTCCACCACCCGCCAGGTCGCCGCCTTCAACGAGGCGTTCAGCCAGGCCAGGAACGCCTCCGGCGGCGACGACCCCAAGTCGCTGACCGCCACCTGGCTGGGCCTCAGCTTCACCCACGAGGGCCTGCGGATGCTCGCCGCCACCGACCCGTTCCCCACACCCCCGCCGGTCGGCGGCGGCCTGGAGGCCTTCAAGGAGGGCTCGGCCCAGCGGGCCGGCGCGCTCGGCGACACCGGCGACAACTCCCCGGAGAACTGGCTGTTCGGCAACGGGAGGAACCAGCCCGTCCACGCCCTGCTCAAGATCTCCGCGGACACCGAGCAGGACCTCCAGGCGGCCGTCGAGGCGCAGCGGATCGCCGCCGCCGAGTGCCGGGTCCTGATCGTCTACCAGCAGAACGCCCGGACCCTGCTGGGCAGTCGGCGCGGCAAGGAGCACTTCGGCTTCAAGGACGGCATCAGCGAGCCCGGCGTCAAGGGCTTCGACCGGCCGAACCCGGGCAAGCCGGAGGAGGAGGACGGCCACCCGGGCACCCGGCTGCTCCCGGCCGGCGAGTTCGTCTGCGGCCTGGAGAACGACCCGTTCAGCGGCCCGCCGTCCCAGTACCCCGAGTGGGCGCGCAACGGCTCCTTCCAGGTGGTCCGCCGGCTCGCCCAGGACGTCCCCGGCTGGTGGTCGCAGGTCTCGGTCAAGCTGCGGGAGCTCAAGCAGGCCAAGGCCGTCCCGGAGAGCGCCACCACCGAGTGGCTGGCCGCCCGGATGGTCGGCCGCTGGCGCTCCGGCGCACCGGTCTGCAAGCACCAGGACCGGGACGTCCCGAACAGCCCGAGCGCCGCCGACGACAACGACTTCGACTTCCGGGACGACCTGGAGGGCCTGGTCACGCCGCTCTGGTCGCACCTGCGCAAGACCAGCCCGCGGGCCGGCCTCCAGGAGAGCCCGGACAAGCCGCCGTTCGACGCCGGGATCCTGGACGGCCGGCGGATCATCCGCCGGGGCACCCCGTACGGCGCCCCGTTCGACCCGGCCTCCGAGGGCCCGGGCGGCCCGGACGACCCGCGCGGGCTGCTGTTCATCTGCTACCAGGCCGACATCCAGCGGCAGTTCGAGTTCATCCAGGCCGACTGGATGGACCAGCCGAACTTCCCGCCGAACCGGGACAGCGGCGGCGCCGTCCCGCCCGGCCACGCCGACCCCAGGCCGGTGCCCGGCAAGGACCCGGTGACCCAGGAGGCCCCGGACGTGGACCACGAGAGCCGGGGGCCGGACGGCCTGATCAACCACACCCCGGTGAGCTTCCAGCAGTTCGTCCGGACCACGGGCTCGGTCTACGCCTTCATGCCCTCGCTCAGCGTCCTGCGCGGGCTCTGCGAGGGCCGGCTCGCCCCGGTCGGGCAGACCGGAACCCCGACCGGCCAGACGGGCCAGAGCGGCACCCAGACGGGTACCCAGACCGGCGGGCAGCCCGGCGGGCAGCCCGAGCCGCAACCGGTGAAGGCCTACCCCTGCGACGAGTTCGTCGGCGTCCCGGACCAGTACCGCAAGGACGGCCGGAGCCGGTACTGGGCCTTCCACGGCGACCGCTGCCGGGTGGTCTCGGTCGCCGACGGCTCCGCCCACACCGACCGCAAGGTCGAGGACGACACCTGGCTGACCGGCTGGACCTGCCTCCAGGGCGTCGGCCGGGTGGACTGCGTACTGCCCGTCCCGGACCAGCAGGACCCGGGCGGCAAGAGCTGGTACTGGGTGTTCCACAGCACCGTCGGCCGCCAGCAGTACCGACTGGTCTCGATCACCTGCGGCGGCGGCCGGTACACCACCGCGCTGGAGCGCTCGGACCGCGACCTCACCTCCTGGGGCTCGCTCAGCGGCGTCGGCCAGGTCGACTGCTGGCTGCCGGTGCCGGACCAGCAGCGGGTCGGCGGGAAGAGCTGGTACTGGTGCTTCCACACCACCAGCGGCCGCCAGCAGTACCGGCTGATCTCGATCGCCGACGGCTCCGCCCACACCGACGTGCGGGAGCGCACCGACCGCGAGCTCTCCCAGTGGAGCTCGCTGAACGGGCTCAGCCGGGTGGACTGCTTCCTGCCCGTCCCGGACCGCCAACGGGTCAGCGGCAGCAGTGAGTTCTGGGTCTTCTGCGGCCAGAGCTACCGCCGGATCTCGGTCGCCGACGGCAGCGGGCACCCGGACCGGCTGGTCGACGGCGACCGGACCTGCGACAACTGGGCCTCGCTCGGCTGAGCGCCGCCCGCGCCCCGCGCCCCCGCGCCCACCCGGGGGTGCGGGGGCGCGCAGCGGGGCCCTGCTCTACCCTGCCGCCATGGTGACGTTCGACGAGTTCCGCGCGATGGCCCTGGCCCTGCCGGAGGCCGCCCAGGAACCGACCTGGGGCATCCAGACCCTGCGGGTGCGCGGCAAGGTCTTCGCGATGGGCGACCCCGACGGCGACAGCGTCACCGTCAAGGCCACCCGCGAGGACCAGGCCGAACTGATCGCCGCCGAGCCCGAGGTGTTCTCCTTCGCGCGCTACGTCGGACGCCACGGCTGGGTGAGCGTCCGACTGGACCTGGTCGACCCGGAGGAGCTGCGCGACGTGGTCACCGAGGCCTGGCGGCGGACGGCCCCCAAGCGGGTGGTCTCCGAACATGACGCCCGCCACTCCGCTTAGCACCGCCGGAACGGCCACACAAGGACGTCGGGAGGACACTCCCGGTTCATGTGATCCATCCCACAGTTTGGGCGTGTCCGTCACCCTCCTGTGACCTCTACGCTTTCCCAGGGAAGTCAGCAAGTCCATTTCGCACCCTCCGGGCACCGCCCGAGAAACGGTGACGGGCCCCAAGGGAGTTGGTGCGGTGCGCAACCGTCGACGCTGGAAGCGGGTACTGATCGGGGCGTTCGCGGGTTGTGCCGTGCTCGCCGACGCGGGTGCCTCGGCAGCCGCCGCCGCGGTCTCCTCGGAGCAGCTGGCGATCTCCACGCCTCCGGCCGGCAGCGCCGCCTGGATCCAGGACCACTCCTTCGGCCGCGTCCTGCCCGACCCGGCCACCACCAGCCCGGCCGACGCCGCCGCCTTCTTCGCCTCGCTCGCCCCCACCGAGCTGGACCGGCTGATCAAGGACTACCCGCTGGTCGTCGGCAACTACGACGGCGCCCCGCTGGACCTGCGCTACCGCGCCAACCGGATCGCCCTGGCGAACGAGCGCGACGCCGCCCGGGCCCGCGCGGCCGACAAGAAGCTGGACGCCGACACCCGCGCCCTGGCCGTCTCCCGCGCCAACGACGTCGACCACCTGCTCACCCCCGACCGGCAGGTCCTCGCCTTCGACCCGCGCGGCCGCGGCCTGGTCACCGAGGTCTGGGGCGACCTCGCCGACGCCGAGCACGTCTCCGTCATCGTCCCCGGCTCCGACGCCGACCTCGGCCACTTCGACCAGGCGGCCGAGCCGCTGCGCTCCCCGGCCGGCATGGCCCGCGCCCTGTACTCCGAGGAGCAGCGCCAGGCCCCGGGCACCCGCACCGCCGTGATCGCCTGGACGGGGTACGTCACCCCCTCGGGCCTCGGCCCGGACGCGGCCACCTCCCGGCTCGCCGACGTCGCCGCGCCCCGGCTGGAGCGACTGCTGGCGGGCCTGCGGGAGACCACCCGCCCGGACGCGCCCCCGGCGCTGCTCTGCCACTCGTACGGCTCGGTGGTGTGCGGCACCGCCGCCCCGAAGATCCCGCGGGCGGCCGCCTCGCCGTCCGACACCTCCGGCATCACCGACATGATGGTGTTCGGCAGCCCGGGCATGGGCGTGCAGTCGGCCGACGAGCTGGGCAGCGGCGTCCACGTGTGGGCCACCCGCAACCCCAGCGACTGGATCGGCAACGTCCCGTTCCTGGAGGTCGGCAAGCTCGGCCACGGCGCCGACCCGACCGGCGGCGGCTTCGGTGCCGAGCAGATCTCCTCCGCCCGCGCGGCCGGCCACAACGGCTACTTCACCGACGGCACCGACAGCCTGCACAACTTCGCGGCGATCTCGCTCGGCGACTACCGCGACGTCGTCCGGCCGCAGTCCAACTCCTAGGCCCTGTTGGGGCGTCACTGCTCCTGGTACAGCCGCAGGGCCTCCGCCGCCGCCCGCGCCAGCTCGCGCCGGGCGGCCGGCGGGCCCAGCACCTCGACCTCGGCGCCGAAGGCCAGCAGCGAGCGGACGGCCGCCGCGGACGGGAAGGCCATCGCCAGCTCGACCCACTCCTCGGCCGCCCCGCTGTCCGTCTCCGGCGGCAGGGCCGTGACCCGGCCGCCGTGGATGCGCAGGAACATGTCCAGCCGCCCGCGCCGCACCCGCACCGGTACCGGCACGTCCACGGGCAGCCGCTCCACCTGCTCGCGCAGCGCCGCCCACACCTCGCCGAGCGCCACCCCGGCCCGGCGGCGCACCGCCTCCTCGGCGGTCTCGGCGGCCAGCACCCGGTCGGCCCGGAACAGCCGCGGCTCGCCGTGCAGATCGGCCACCAGGTACCAGACCGCGGCCTTGTTCACCAGGCCGTACGGGTCGACGGTGTACTCCACCGGCGCGGGCGCCCCGCTGTGCCGGTAGCGCAGCCGCAGCCGCCGGTCGGCGAAGACCGCGTACTGCAGCTCGCCCAGGTCCGGCGGACTGCCGGCGCCCGCCTGCGGGTTCTGCATCCAGCGTGCCGGGTCGACCAGGATCCGCTCGCTGACCCGCTCGGCGGCCGGGCGGTGCGGGGCGGGCAGCGCGGCCATCACCTTGCGCAGCGCCGAGCCGAGCGCACCGTCCAGCCCGAGGTCGCTGTGGGCGCCCTGGGCGGAGAGCACGAACAGGGCCCGTGCCTCGTCGGCGGTCAGCCCGGTGACGTCGGTGCGGTAGCCGGGCAGCAGGTTGATGCCGCCGTGCCGGCCGCGTTCGGTGAACACCGGCACCCCGGCGGCGGAGAGCGACTCGACGTCCCGGTAGATGGTGCGGACGGACACCTCCAGCCGTTCGGCCAGTTCGGTGGCGGGCACCCGGCCCCGGGTCTGGAGCAGCAGCAGGATCGAGAGCAGGCGGTCGGCCTTCATGGCTCCAGGATCCCAAGAATCCTGACGGCACTTGTCAGGTTTTACTGGGAGATTGCGTTCCGAGCCCGACCGAACGGTCCGGGCAGGGGCCGCCCCCGGCAGAGGGCCGCCCCGAGCAAGGACCGCACCGCACCCAGGAGTTGACCGCAGATGAACGCCGTCCAGGACGCCCGCCCCCAGTACCTCGCCGCCCTCGGCCAGTTGGCGCAGCTGGTCGCCGCCGTCACCCCTGCCGACCTCGACCGGCCCACCCCGTGCGACGAGTACACGCTGCGTCAGCTGCTGAACCACGTGGTCGGCGGCATCCACCGGTTCGCCTACATGGGCGAGGGCGGCCTGGCCGCGGACATCCTGCCCGGCATCGAGGACCCGGCGGACGACGGCTGGCCGGCCGCGCTCGCCCGGGCCGCCGCCCGCGCCACCGCCGCCTGGGCGGACGACGCCAAGCTGGGCCGCCCGACCTCCGCACCCTGGGGCGAGGTGCCCGGCGGGATGGTGGTCGGCGGCTACGTGATGGAGACGGTGACCCACTCCTGGGACATCGCCACCGCCCTCGGCAACGGCTTCGCCCTGGACGAGGGGCTGGCCCGCACCGCGCTGGCCGTCGCCGAGCTGGTCCTGCCGCCCGAGGGCCGGGTCGAGGGGGTCCCGTTCGGCGCGGTACTGCCGGTCGCCGAGGACGCCGACGTGCACGCCCGGCTGGCCGCCTGGACGGGCCGCAAGGCCTGAGGCCGCACAACCCCGTGCGGGGCCGGGGAGGTCGACGACCCCCCGGCCCCGCACGGCTGTACCACTCGACTACTCGCGCCCGACCGAGGTGTTGCTCATGTCCGCGTAGCGCTCGCCCGCCACCCGGCCGGCCAGCGGCTCCAGCAGCGCCAGCTCCTCCGTGCTCAGCCGCAGGGCGACCGCGCCGGTGTTCTCGGCGAGCCGGCTGCGCTTGCGGGTGCCGGGGATCGGCACCACGGTCAGCCCGTGCACCTGGGCCCGCTGCTGGACCCAGGCCAGCGCGACCTGGGCGAGCGTCGCGTCGTGGGCGGCGGCGATCTCCCGCAGCGGGGTGAGCAGTTCGCCGTTGGCGACGGCGTTCTCCCCGGTGTAGCGCGGGCTGCTGCGGCGGAAGTCGCCCGCCGTGAGGGTCGCCGCGTCCTGGAAGGCGCCGGTCAGGAAGCCCCGCCCGAGCGGCGAGTACGGCACGAAGGCGACGCCCAGCTCGGCCGCGGCCGGCACCGCGGAGCGCTCGACGTCCCGGGCGAACACCGACCACTCGGACTGCACCGCGGCGATCGGGTGGACGGCGTGCGCCTCGCGCAGCTCGGCCCCGGTCACCTCGGACAGCCCCAGCCGCCGCACCTTGCCGGCCTTCACCAGCTCGGCCATCGCGCCGACCGAGTCGGCCAGCGGCACGGCCGGGTCACGGCGGTGCATGTAGTACAGGTCGATCGTCTCCACGCCGAGGCGGCGCAGCGAGCCCTCCACCGCGGTGCGGATGTACTCCGGGTCGTTGCGGATGGCCCGGCGGCTCGGGTCCTCCTCGCTGCGGTCGATGGCGAACTTGGTGGCGATGACCACCCGGTCGCGGTTGGCGCGGACGAACGGGGCGAGGAACTCCTCGTTGCGGCCGTGGCCGTACATGTCCGCGGTGTCGAACAGGGTGACGCCGGCCTCCAGCGCGGCGTCCAGGGTGGCGCGCGCCTCGTCGGAGTCGGTCGGGCCGTAGAACTCGCTCATGCCCATGCAGCCGAGGCCCTGGACGCCCACCAGCGGGCCGTCGGTGCCGAGGGGTGCGGTGGGGAGGACGGGGTGAGTCATGCGCTCTGCTCTTCCTCTACTCGGTGGTGCTGGCTTCGGACGGGGGCGCCGGCACTGTCGGCGATCCTCCCGGCATAGAGATCGATCTTGTGGTCGAGGACGGCCAGGGTGGCCTGGAGGTCGACGATCCGCTGCCGGACCTCCTCGCGCTGGGTCTCCAGCAGCTCCCGGCGCTCGACGTAGGTCTCGTCGCCGCGGCGGGCCATGTCGACGTACCTGAGCATGTCCGCCACCGACATCCCGGTCAGCCGCAGCCGGCCCAGGAAGGCCAGCCGGCGCAGGTCGCCGTCGCAGTAGCGGCGCTGGCCGCCGGCCGCGCGGTCGACCGGGTCGAGCAGGCCGATCCGCTCGTACCAGCGGAGCGTGTGGGCGGTCAGCCCGCTGACGGCGGCGACCTCGCTGATGGTGTGCCGCGGGGTCCGGTCCGGCTCACTGTCCTGGCCGTTGAAGACCTCGGCGCAGCTGCGCAGACCGGCCCGGGCCCGTACGGGTGTGGCCATGATCGATTCCCCCTGTCCTGTGCCGACGACGCTACCGAGTTGGAGTGCACTCCAAGCAAGCCACCCACCCGGGTGCCCCCGCCACCCGACCGGACCGCACATTAGAGTCGACCGCATGGAGAGCTTGCGGATGATCGACAACTGGCCCGTGCCCCACGCCGCCGCCGCGGTGGTCCGGGGGTCGGACGGCGCGGTGCTGGGCGCCCACGGCCCGCAGCAGCACCTCTTCCCGCTGGCCTCGGTGACCAAGCTGCTCACCTCCTACGCGGCCCTGGTCGCCCTGGAGGAGGGCGTGTTCGAGCTGGACGACCCGGCCGGCCCGCCCGGCTCCACCGTCCGCCACCTGCTCGCCCACACCTCGGGCCTCGGCTTCGACGAGGACCGGCTGTTCTCCGAGCCCGGCAAGCGCCGGCTCTACTCCAACGCCGGTTTCGACGTGCTGGCGGCCACCCTGGCCGAGGCCGCCGGGATCGCGTTCCACCGGTACGTCGCCGAGGCGCTGTTCGAGCCGCTGGGCATGCACGACACCCTGATCAACACCGCGAGCAAGTCCCCGGCCGGCGCCGGCGGCCTGTCCACGGTGGCCGACCTGGCGCGGTTCGCCGCCGAGCTGCAGTCCCCGAAGCTGCTGGACCCGTCCACCGTCCGGCGGGCCACCCACGAGGTCGCCTTCCCCGGCACCAGCGGCGTGCTGCCCGGCTACGGGCACCGCCGCCCGAACGACTGGGGCCTCGGCTTCGAGATCCGCGACGGCAAGAGCCCGCACTGGACCGGCACCGCCAACTCCCCCGAGACCTTCGGCCACTTCGGCCAGTCCGGCACCTTCCTCTGGGTCGACCCGCGGGCCGGCGCGGCCTGCGTCGCGCTCACCGACCGGGACTTCGGCCCCTGGGCCGTGGAGGCCTGGCCGCCGCTGTCCGACGCCGTCCTCGGCGAACTGCGGGGCTGACCTCAGCCGTACGAGACCGGCGAGTGCATCTCCCAGAGCAGGAGTTCGGCGCCGGTCTCCCCGGCCGCCGGGTCGGTGAAGGCCTCGCCGGTGACCCGCACGCTGTCGCCGGGCGCCATCGACCGCCCGGCGCCCTTGGGCCCGGGCACGGTCCGGTAGCCCAGGGAGCCGGCCGTCAGGTGGGCGTACCGCCAGGGCGCGGCGGGCAGTTCGGGCAGCGGCTGCCAGGGGCCGGCGGTGGCCAGCCAGAGCGCGGCGTCGCGGCGGCGCAGCCGCAGGGCGTCCGTCCCGGCGTCGCGTTCCAGGCCGGAGGCCAGCAGCGTCAACCCGCCGTCCGCCCGCTCCACCTTGCGCAGCCCGTACGCGGGGGCGGCGTCGAACTCGTCCGGCTGCAGCCACATCTGGACGAAGCGCACCGGCCCGGTGGCGCCGCCGACGTTGCGCTCGGTGTGGGTGACCCCGGAGCCGGCGCTGAGGTGCTGGACCATGCCCGGGCGCACCACCCCGCCGTGGCCGTGCGAGTCCCGGTGGGCCAGCGCGCCCTCCAGCACCCAGGTGAGGATCTCGGTGTCCCGGTGCTTGTGCTCCTCGAACCCGGCGCCGGGCGCCAGGAGTTCCTCGTTGCACGCGAGCAGCGCGCCGAAGTGGGTGTTCTTCGGGTCGTAGTGGCCGGAGAAGGAGAACGCGTGTCGGGTCTCGATGCCCTCGGCGGGGGTGGAGCGGTAGCGCTCGGCGGTGCGGCGCTGGTCGGCGCGGGGGCGGGCGGCGTCGTCGGTCACGCCCCTCACCGTACTGCTCCGGACGGCGCGCGCCGGGGCGCGGACGCGCCCCGCGCCCCGGGGCCGTGAGCGGCACCACCGTGCCCCCGCACCGGGGGGTGTGCACGAGCAGTCACTCGCGTGAGGCAGTCTTGTCCTTGTGCCAGCCGCTTCCGCGAACTCCAAGAGCGAACCCACGCCGCCCGCCGAACCCACCGGGAAGAGCCCGGCTCCCCGGACCGCCCGCGACCGCCCCGGCCGCCCCGCCCCCCGTCTGACCGCCCAGGAGCGCCGGAACGCCGCCGAGCGGGCCGAGCGCCGGGCCGCGACGCTCAAGCGGCTGGAGAAGTCCTCGGGGAAGCTGGCCACCGCCGCGATCTCGCGGATGGACGACCAGCTCGGCTGGTACCGGCGGATGCCGCCGGAGCACCGCTCCTGGATCGGCCTGGTCGCCCAGGCGGGCATCGCCGCCTTCACCGAGTGGTACCGCCACCCGGAGGCCGCCCGGGCGATCTCCACCGACGTCTTCGGCACCGCCCCGCGCGAGCTGACCAGGGCGATCACGCTGCGCCAGACCGTGGAGCTGATCCGCACCACGATCGAGGTGATGGAGGAGGCCATCGAGGAGGTGGCCGCCCCCGGCGACGAGGCGGACATGCGCGAGTCCGTGCTGGTCTACGCCCGGGAGATCGCCTTCGCCACCGCCCAGGTGTACGCCCAGGCGGCCGAGGCGCGCGGCGCCTGGGACGCCCGGCTGGAGGCGCTGGTGGTGAACTCCCTGCTGTCCGGCGACGCCGACGAGGGCGTGCTGTCCCGGGCGGCCGCCCTGGGCTGGGGGCAGCCCAGCCAGGTCCGGGTGGTGATGGGCAGCGCGCCGGACGGCGACAGCGAGCTGGTGGTCGAGGCGATCCGCCGGGCCGCCCGGTACGCCAAGCTGAACGTGCTGACCGGGGTGCTGGGCAAGCGCCTGGTGGTCGTGGTCGGCGGCGAGAAGGAGCCGGTGCACGCCGCCCGGGCGCTGATCGGCCAGTTCGCGCCGGGCCCGGTGGTGATCGGCCCGACCGTGCCGGACCTGCTCTCGGCGACCCGCTCGGCGCACGCCGCCGCGTCCGGACTGCGCGCCTGCGCCGCCTGGCCGGACGCCCCGCGCCCGGTGCTCGCCGACGACCTGCTGCCCGAACGGGCGCTCGCCGGGGACCAGGCCGCCCGCCGCCAGTTGGTGGAGGAGATCTACACACCGCTGGACGAGGCCGGCTCCGCCCTGCTGGAGACGCTGAGCGTCTACCTGGAGCAGGCGTCCTCCCTGGAGGGCGCGGCCCGAATGCTCTTCGTGCACCCCAACACGGTGCGCTACCGGCTACGACGTGTGACCGACGTCACGGGGTACGCCCCCTCCGACGTACGTTCGGCGTTCACCCTGCGGATCGCACTGGCCCTCGGCCGGCTCACCGCCGCCGGGGAGCCCGGTTGAGCCGGGGTGTAGGGACCATACAATCCCGGATGGTTTTCTTCGTTACCGTCGCCTACCCGCCCCCGGGCGCCTGGCGAGAGAGGGTTGAACCGTGCTCGTAATCGTCGCCCCTGGACAGGGTGCCCAGTCCCCCGGTTTCCTCAGCCCCTGGCTGGAGCTGGACGGTGTCGCCGACCGCCTGCGCCGTTGGTCGGAGCCCGCCGGGCTCGACCTGGTGCACGCCGGGACGGAGGCCTCCGCCGAGGAGATCAAGGACACGGCCGTCGCCCAGCCGCTGCTGGTCGCGGCCGGTCTGGTGACCGCCCGCGCGCTGTTCCCGGACGAGGACGTCGCCCGCAAGCTGACCGGCGCCGTCGCCGGCCACAGCGTCGGTGAGATCACCGCCGCCGCCCTCGCCGGCGTGTTCGGCGCGGCCGAGGCGCTGACCTTCGTCCGTGAGCGCGGCCTGGCCATGGCCGAGGCCGCCACCGTCACCGAGACCGGCATGACCGCCGTGCTCGGCGGCGACCCCGAGGTCGTCGCGGCGAAGCTGGCCGAGCACGGCCTGACCGCGGCCAACAACAACGGCGGCGGCCAGATCGTCGCGGCCGGCACGCTGGTCCAGCTGGAGGCCCTCAAGGCCGACCCGCCGGCCGGCGCCAAGCTGATCGCGCTCAAGGTGGCCGGTGCGTTCCACACCGAGCACATGGCCCCCGGTGTCGAGCGGCTCGCCGCGCTGGCCCCGAGCCTGGCCGTGGCCGACCCGCAGGTCACCTACGTGTCCAACAGGGACGGCGGGGTCGTCGACTCCGGCGCCGAGGTGCTGGCCCGCCTGGTGTCGCAGGTCTCCAACCCGGTCCGCTGGGACCTCTGCACGGAGACCCTCGGCCGGCTGGGCGCGACCGCCGTGATCGAGCTGTCCCCCGCGGGCACGCTCACGGGGCTGCTCAAGCGCAACCTCAAGGGCGTGGCCACGCTCGCCCTGAAGACCCCCGCCGACCTGGACAAGGCCCGTGCGCTCATCGCGGAGCACAGCGGCCAGGAGCAGCCGGACCAGCAGGACCAGGAGGACCTGGCATGACCAAGCCCCAGATCCGCCCCGCCACCGGCGCGCAGTACTCCCGGATCCACGGGGTCGGCGGCTACCGCCCGGTCCGGGTCATCCCCAACTCCGAGGTCCTGGAGTGGATCGACTCCTCGGACGAGTGGATCCGCACCCGGAGCGGGATCGCCGAGCGCCGCTGGGCGGGCCCGGAGGAGAGCGTCGCCGAGATGTCGCTGCAGGCCGCCGGCAAGGCCGTCGCGCAGGCCGGCATCTCCGCCGAGCAGATCGGCGGCGTGATCGTCGCGACCGTCTCGCACCTCAAGCAGACCCCCGCGATCGCCACCGAGATCGCCGAACGGCTCGGCTGCGGCACCGCCCCGGCCTTCGACATCTCGGCCGCCTGCGCCGGCTTCGGCTACGGCCTGGGCCTGGCCGACGGCATGATCCGCGGCGGCAACGCCGAGTACGTGCTGGTGATCGGCGTCGAGCGGCTCAGCGACCTGACCGACAAGTCGGACCGCTCGACCGCCTTCATCTTCGGCGACGGCGCCGGTGCCGCGATCGTCGGCCCGTCCGACACGCCGGGCATCGGCAAGCTGATCTGGGGCTCGGACGGCTCGCAGTCCGACGTCATCAGCCAGACGCAGGCCTGGGACACCGCCTTCGCCAAGCCCGACGCCATCAACGGCCCGGGCGAGGAGCAGGACCACAAGTGGCCGGCCCTGCGGATGGACGGCCAGCCGGTGTTCCGCTGGGCGGTCTGGGAGATGGCCAAGGTGGCCCAGCAGGCGCTGGACGCCGCCGGGATCACCGCCGACCAGCTCGGCGCCTTCATCCCGCACCAGGCCAACATGCGGATCACCGACGCCATGATCAAGGCGCTCAAGCTGCCCGCGTCGGTGCCGGTCGCCCGCGACATCGCGGAGACCGGCAACACCTCCGCGGCCTCCATCCCGCTGGCGATGGAGCGCATGCTGGAGTCCGGCGAGGCCCACAGCGGCGACCTCGCGCTGATCATCGGGTTCGGGGCGGGTCTCGTCTACGCCGCGGCAGTCGTTACGCTCCCCTAGGCGCGTTTCGCCCCACCCCATCCACAAGCCCGTGCCCGGCCGACGGTCGGACACGTTCAACACCGAAGAGGAGCAGCCGGTATGGCTTACACCAAGGACGAGGTCCTGGAAGGTCTCGCCGAGATCGTCAACGAGATCGCCGGTATCCCGGGCGAGGACGTCCAGGAGGACAAGTCCTTCACCGACGACCTGGACGTCGACTCGCTGTCCATGGTCGAGGTCGTCGTGGCCGCCGAGGAGCGCTTCGACGTCAAGATCCCGGACGACGAGGTCAAGAACCTGAAGACCGTCGGCGACGCGGTGAACTACATCCTCACCAACGCCGCCTGAGCGATCGACTCGTACGAGTCGCCCAGTCCGTCCGGCGTGACGCACGCCCAGGACGGCTGACCCGTCGGCCCGGCTCCGAGAGCCAGGCCGACCCGCCGGCCGGGACGCCCCACCGGGCGCCCGGCCGGGCCCTTCTTCGGCTCGCCGCCGACCCCGCACGAAACGTGAAAGAAGAGAAACCAGTGACCGCTGAGAACCGAACCGTGGTCGTCACGGGTATCGGCGCCTTCACGCCGCTGGGCGGCGACGCCGCCACCACCTGGGAGAACCTGATCGCCGGGCGCTCCGGAGTGGCGGCGCTGACCGAGGAGTGGGCCCAGGACCTGCCGGTCCGGATCGCCGCACGCACCGCGGTCGAGCCGGGCGAGATCCTGCCCCGCCCGCTGGCCCGCAAGCTCGACCGCTCCGCCCAGTTCGCGCTGATCGCCGCCCGCGAGGCCTGGGCCGACGCCGGCTACGAGACCCCGGCCACCGACGAGTCCTCCAAGCTCGCCCCCGAGCGCCTGGGCGCCGTGATCGCCTCCGGCATCGGCGGCGTGACCACCCTGCTCGACCAGTACGACGTACTGCGGGAGAAGGGCGCCCGCAAGGTCTCCCCGCACACCGTCCCGATGCTGATGCCCAACTCCCCGGCGGCCAACGTCGGCCTGGAGGTCGGCGCCCGCGCGGGTGTGCACACCCCCGTCTCCGCCTGCGCCTCCGGCGCCGAGGCGATCGGCTACGCGATCGAGATGATCCGCAGCGGCCGCGCCGACGTCGTGGTGGCCGGCGGCACCGAGGCGGCCATCCACCCGCTGCCGATCGCCGCGTTCGCCAACATGATGGCGATGTCCAAGAACAACGACGAGCCCGAGCGTGCCTCGCGCCCGTACGACAAGGCCCGGGACGGCTTCGTGCTGGGCGAGGGCGCCGGCGTGGTCGTGCTGGAGTCGCTGGAGCACGCCGAGGCCCGCAACGCCCGGATCTACTGCGAGGCCGTCGGCCAGGGCCTGTCCTCGGACGCCCACCACATCGCCCAGCCCGAGCCGACCGGTGCCGGTGTGGCCCGCGCGCTGGCCGACCTGTTCGACCGCAACGAGCTGGACAAGGCCGAGATCGTGCACGTCAACGCGCACGCCACCTCGACCCCGCAGGGCGACACCGCCGAGCTCAAGGCGCTCCGCAAGGAGCTGGGCGAGGACCTCGACCACATCCTGGTCTCCGCCACCAAGTCGATGACCGGCCACCTGCTGGGCGGCGCCGGCGGCATCGAGACCGTCGCCACCGTGCTGGCGCTGCACCACCGGATCGCCCCGCCGACCATCAACGTCGAGGAGCTGGACGACGAGGTGGACGCGAAGGTCGTGACCGAGGCGACCCCGCTGCCCGAGGGCCGGATCGCCGCGCTGAACAACTCGTTCGGCTTCGGCGGCCACAACGTGGTGCTGGCCTTCCGCACCCGCTGACGCCCGTGACGGAGGGGCCGGCGCTCGATCCGGGCGCCGGCCCCTCCGTCGTGTCGTCCCGCGGGCTCAGACCACCTGGTGCAGCCAGCGCACCGGGGCGCCCTCGCCCGCGTAGCGGAACGGCTCCAGCTCGTCGTCCCAGGGCTTGCCCAGCAGCCGGGAGATCTCGGCCTCCAGGTCGGCCCCCTCGCTGCGGGCCCGCAGCAGGACGGCCCGCAGCCGGTCCTCGGGGATCAGGATGTCGCCGTGGATGCCCGTGACGGCGTGGAAGATGCCGAGCGTGGGCGTGCTGCTGTACCGCTCGCCCTCCGCCGTGGCGCAGGGCTCGCTGGTCACCTCGTACCGCATCAGCTGCCAGCCGCGCAGCGCGGAGGCGAGCTTCGAAGCGGTGCCGGGCTCCCCCTGCCAGGAGAGCTCGGCACGCCAGTGCCCGGGTGCGGCCGGCTGGCGGATCCAGTCCAGGCTCACCCGCACACCGAGCACCCCCGCGACGGCCCACTCGACGTGCGGGCACAGCGCGCGGGGCGCGGAGTGGATGTAGAGAACTCCACGTGTCGTCACCGGGACCTCCAGGCTGTGGA
Source organism: Kitasatospora sp. NPDC056076 (assembly GCF_042266305.1). Taxonomy (NCBI): domain Bacteria; kingdom Bacillati; phylum Actinomycetota; class Actinomycetes; order Kitasatosporales; family Streptomycetaceae; genus Kitasatospora; species Kitasatospora sp. NPDC056076. The sequence continues at coordinate 4,553 of NZ_JBHJWG010000014.1, read as the reverse complement.
CGAGGGTCGCCTTCCCCAGCTGCCTCGTGCCTGCAGTTGATCCACAGTTACCCACGTTAGCCGACATTAAGCTACTAAATTGAGCAAAACGGACAGGCTTTCGCTCAATGCTAGTCGAATCCTCAACGAGGTCTACCCCTCGGCCGGATCTCTCCCCCGAACGGCCCCATCGCCGGGCGGGACCACCGTACCGCGCGGCGCGGGGCGATGGATGACGCACTTTCGGATCCGGCCGGAATGCGGTAGTGCGGCCGGATCCCCTGCGCCGTGCACGCGAACCGCCCCGCGCGCCCGGTCGGGGCGGCGGGGCGGGTTCGACTCCGGACCAAGGGCCCTGACGGAGGGTCAGCCGTCCAGGCGGACCACCATCTTGCCGGTGTTGACGCCGCGGAGCAGGTCGAGGAAGGCCTCGACGGCGTTGTCGAAGCCGTCCACCACGGTCTCCTCGGAGCGCAGCTCGCCGGAGCGCAGCCAGCCGCCCACCTCGGCCACGAACTGCGGCTGCAGGGCGGCGTGGTCGCCGACCAGCATGCCCTCCAGGCGCAGCCGCTTGCCGATCGCCATCGCCAGGTTGCGCGGGGCGGCGGGCGGGGTGGTGTCGTTGTACTGGGCGATCGCGCCGCAGAGCACCGCGCGGCCGTGCACGCCGAGGGCGCCGATCGCGGCCTCCAGGTGGTCCCCGCCGACGTTGTCGAAGTAGAGGTCGATGCCCTCCGGGGCGGCCTTGGCGAGCTGCTCGGCGACCGGGGCGTCCTTGTAGTTGAAGGCCGCGTCGAAGCCGAAGTCGTCCACCAGCTTGGCGACCTTCTCCGCCGAGCCGGCCGAGCCGACCACCAGCGAGGCGCCCTTGAGCCGGGCGATCTGGCCGACCAGCGAGCCGACGGCGCCGGCCGCGCCGGAGACGAAGACCTTGTCGCCCTCCTTGAGGGCGCCGACGGCGAGCAGTCCGGCGTAGGCGGTCAGGCCGGGCATGCCGAGCACGCCGAGGTAGGCGGAGAGCGGGCCGGCCGCCGGGTCGACCTTGACCGCGCGCTTCGCGTCCAGGGTGGCGTACTCGCGCCAGCCGAGCCCGTGCAGCACGGCGTCGCCGGGGGCGAAGCCCTCCGCCTCGGAGGCGACCACGTAGCCGACCGCGCCGCCGTCCATCGCCTGGCCGAGCTGGAACGGGGGCACGTAGGACTTGGTGTCGTTCATCCTGCCGCGCATGTACGGGTCGACCGAGAGGTGGGTGTTGCGGACCAGGATCTCGCCCGGGCCCGGGGTCCGGACCGGGGCCTCGACCAGGGCGAAGTCGGCGGGCACCGGCCAGCCCTGGGGGCGGGCGGCGAGGTGCCATTCACGGGCGGTCGCGGGGGCGGCCTGCTCTGCCATGGAGGTGCTCCTTGGGGGGGTTTCGGCAGGTAAAAGGTTGAGTAACTGAAGTAACGATGGACATGAAAGGTTCATGTTGTCAACTTTTCAGGTAGACTCTGGGGCATGGACACCCAGCAGACCGAGGTCGCCACGCCGCAGTCCGACGAGATCACCCGCGAGGTCGTCGACCTGATGGCCAACCTGGTCGCCCTGTTCCATCGCGAGTACGAGGAGGCCGCCGCCGCCCGCTCGCTCACCGGCGCCCAGGCCAAGGTGCTCGCGCTGCTGCGGCGCGGCCCGCTGCCGATGCGCCACATCGCCCAGACGCTCAGCTGCGAGCCCTCCAACATCACCGGCATCGTCGACCGGCTGGAGGCCCGCGGCTTCGTCACCCGGGAGGCCGACCGGCAGGACCGCCGGGTCAAGCTGGTCGCCGCCACCGAGACCGGCGCGGCCGCCTCCGAGGAGCTGCGCGAGTCGCTCAACTTCGCCCGCGAGCCGCTCGCCGCGCTCGGCCCGCAGGAGCGCACCGTCCTGCGGGACCTGCTCCGGCGGATGCTCACCGGCGCCGCCGACCCCGGCGCGTGAGCAGCATCACAGCACTGCTGCCCGATTCGCCCGCACTCAGGAGGTAACCGAACGGCCTTCCGGAACGTCTAACGTTCGAACATCGAACGCGAGAAACGTGAAGACGGGGGGCACGGGATGAGCAGCAGCACGCGCCGGCGCCGCTACCTGCGGACCGCCATCGGCCTGGCCGCCGTTCTGGTGCTGTCGGTCGTGGGGGCGGGGGCCTGGTTCTACCACCGGCTGGACAGCAACATCACCACCTTCGACGCGGGCGGCGTCGCCACCGAGCGCCCGCCGGCCCCCGTGCCGGCCAGCCCCGGCGCCCAGGTGCCGGTCAACATCCTGCTGCTCGGCTCGGACACCCGCGACGACGGCAACAACTCGCTGGGCGGCGGCGACGAGGGCGTCGGCAACTCGGACACCGCGATCCTGGTGCACGTCTACGCCGACCACAAGCACGCCGTCGGGGTCTCGATCCCCCGCGACACCCTGGTCACCATCCCGTCCTGCAAGCTGGCGAACGGCAGCTGGAGCAAGCCCCGCACCGACCAGATGTTCAACTCGGCGTTCAGCCTCGGCGAACTCGCCAAGGGCAACCCGGCCTGCACCCAGAACACCGTGGAGAACCTCACCGGGCTGCGGGTCGACCACACCGTCGTGGTCGACTTCAAGGGCGCCGCCGCGATGACCGACGCCATCGGCGGCGTGGACGCCTGCGTGCCCAACGACGTCAACGAGTACGGCATCCAGCTCAAGAAGGGGATGCAGAAGCTCTCCGGCAAGTCCGCGGTCGACTACCTGCGGACCCGGCACGGCATCGGCGACAACTCCGACATAGGCCGGATGAAGCGCCAGCAGGCCTTCCTCTCCTCGATGATCAAGAAGGTCCAGTCCCAGGGCTTCTCCCTGCCCACGCTGCTGCCGCTGGCCGACGCCGCCACCAAGTCGCTCACCGTGGACGAGGGCCTCGGCACCGCGATGAAGCTGGTGGACTTCGCCCGCTCGCTGGAGGACATCAAGCTCTCCGACGTCACCTTCGTCACCGCCCCCTGGCGCTTCGCCGGGGAGCGGGTGCGGCTGGTCCAGCCGGACGCCGACGCGCTGTGGAAGCTGCTGCGCGAGGACCGCACCCTGGACGGGCAGGGCACCGCCGGCACCGGCGCGGCCACCGCCGCCGCTGCCTCCGCCTCCGCCTCGCCGAGCGCGGGCCCCGGGACGAACGCGCCGCTCACCGCCGAACAGGCCGGCGCCCCGGTCACCGTGGTCAACGGCGTCGGCACCGCCGGGCTGGCCGGCTCCGGCGCCGAGACCCTCAAGGGACGCGGCTTCCAGAACGTCACCCTCGGCGCCAACAACCCCGGCAAGCAGCACACCGAGGTCTCCTACGACCCGACGCTCAAGACCACCGCCGACCAGGTCGCCGCGCTCTTCCCCGGCGCCCGCACCGTCGAGGAGCCCGGCTCGGGCGCGATCACCGTCACCCTCGGCGCGGACTACCGGGCGGCCGGCACCCAGCTGAACTCGGTGACCGCGCCCTCGCCCACGGCCACCGCGCCCAGCGGGATCCCGACCGGCATAGCGGAGAACACCCGCGGCGCCGACACCGACCCCTGTGCCGACCTGACCTTCGGATCCTAGGGCCCGGTTACTCCGGGTCCGGCAGGCCGGTGACCACGGCCGTCAGGCGGGTGCCGCGCACGAAGGCACCCGCCGCGGCCAGGTCGGCCAGGGCGGCGAGCAGCTTGGCGACGTACCGGCGTTCCACCGGGATGCCGTGGCGGCGTTCGAACTCCGCGGCGAAGGCGGCGAGTTCGGCCGGGACCTTGCCGTAGCCGCCGCCGTGGTGCGCGTGGTCGATCCGCCAGTTGGCGAACTCCCGCCCGAACCCGGCCCGGTGCAGCCGGGCGACCTCCGCCTCCAGGTAGCCCTCGCCGCCGCGCAGCACGGCCACCCCGAGCGCCCGGGCGCCCGGCGGCAGGCCCGCCGCGATCCCGGCCAGGGTGCCGCCGGTGCCCACCGGGCAGCAGACCACGTCGTGCCCGCCCAGGTCGGGCAGTTCGGCCGCGATCGCGGCCGCGCCGACCGCGGCCAGGGCGTTGGAGCCGCCCTCCGGGAGCACCAGGCAGCGGCCCCAGCGGCGCTCCACCTCCGTACCGTCGCCGGTGCCGTCCCCGGCGAGGGCCCGGCCGGTGGCCTCCCGGTAGGCGGCCCGGGTGAGGAACTCCAGCCGCATCCCGGAGCGTTCGGCGGCCCGCAGCGACCAGTTGCGCGGCCGGTCGGCCAGCTCCTCGCCGCGCACCAGCCCGACGCTCTCCAGTCCGAGCGCGCCGGCGGCGGCCGCGACCGCCCGCAGGTGGGTCGAGTAGGCGCCGCCGAAGGTCAGCAGCCGGGTGTGCCCCTGTTCGACGGCGGCGGCCAGGTTCGGGGCCAGCTTGCGCCACTTGTTGCCGGGGACGGTCGGGTGCAGCAGGTCGTCCCGCTTGAGCCGCAGCTCCACCCCGGCCCGGGCGAACACCCCGTCGGTGCAGTCCACCAGCGGGGTCGGCAGCAGGGCGGGTTCGAGCATCCGGCCAGCTTATGGGCCCGGGACGCCCGCCGGCCCGGACGCCCGTTCGTTCGGCGTCCGGGCC
>NZ_JBHJWG010000013.1:167884-180313 GCF_042266305.1 Kitasatospora sp. NPDC056076 | reverse complement strand
GCCCCGGCCCGTCCGGCGGCTGCCGCCCCGCCGGCGGCGGCTCCCGCCCCGGCGCAGGCCGCGGTGCAGGCCCCGCCGCAGGCGCAGGCCCCGGTCCAGGCGCCGCCCCGGCCGCAGGTGCAGGCTCCCGCGCCGGTGCAGGCCCCGCCGCCGGTGGCGGCGCCCCCGGCCCGCCCGGTGCAGTCGGTGCGGCCGGAGGACGACATCCCGGAGGAGGACGACCCGGACCTCAACGAGGAGACGTTCTCCGGCCAGGACCTGATCATCCGCGAGCTGGGGGCCACGGTGCTGGAGGAGATCCACCACCGCGGCAACTGAGCGCTCCCCGGGAGCGGGGCCACGGCATCCGCCCCGGGCCCGTAGGCTCGACCGTGACGTACGACGAACCGTGTGACAGCAAGGAGTGAGCCGTGTTCCCCGGTGGTGGTCAGCCCAACATGCAGCAGCTGCTCAAGCAGGCGCAGAAGATGCAGGAGGAGCTCGCGAAGGCCCAGCAGGAGCTGGCCGAGGCGAAGGTGAACGGTACGGCGGGCGGCGGCCTGGTCGAGGCCACGGTGACGGGTTCGGGCGAGCTGGTGGCGCTGACCATCGCCCCGGCGGCCGTGGACCCGGAGGACACCGAGACCCTGGCCGACCTGGTCCTGGCGGCCGTGCGGGACGCCAACCAGGCGGCCCAGAAGATGCAGGCCGAGCGGATGGGCCCGCTGACCCAGGGCCTGGGCGGCGGCGGCATCCCCGGCCTGCCGTTCTAGGGAAACCCCGGCCGGGGACCCCGCCGCGGGGGTCGACGGTCTGGAGTTCAGACGGCGGACCCATGTGATTTCTGTGGGAGTCGGGCGTCGGGCGGTGTGTCCGGCGCCCGATTCGTTGGATGATGGCACCGGGGCACCTCCGACCAGGAGCACCACCGGACCATCCGAGGGAAGGCGCGACGTTGTACGAGGGCGTGGTTCAGGACCTGATCGACGAACTGGGCAGGCTGCCCGGCGTCGGGCCCAAGAGCGCCCAGCGGATCGCCTTCCACGTGCTGCAGTCCGACCCGGTCGACGTGCGCCGTCTCGCGCACGCGCTGCTTGAGGTCAAGGACAAGGTCCGCTTCTGCGCGGTCTGCGGCAACGTCGCGGAGGCCGAGCGGTGCCGGGTCTGCCTGGACCCGCGGCGCGACCTCGGCGTCATCTGCGTGGTCGAGGAGCCCAAGGACGTCGTCGCCATCGAGCGCACCCGTGAGTTCCGCGGCCGCTACCACGTGCTGGGCGGCGCGATCAGCCCCATCGAGGGCGTCGGCCCGGACGACCTGCGCATCCGCGAGCTGCTCGCGCGCCTCGCGGACGGCACGGTCGCCGAGCTGATCCTGGCCACCGACCCCAACCTGGAGGGGGAGGCGACCGCCACCTATCTGGCCCGGCTGTGCAAGCCGATGGGCCTGAAGGTGACCCGGCTGGCGAGCGGACTGCCCGTCGGCGGGGACCTGGAGTACGCGGACGAGGTCACCCTCGGTCGCGCCTTCGAAGGGAGACGACTGCTCGATGTCTGACCGGACGATCAACCAGCAGCCCCACGGCTCCCCGCAGCCGGAGGCCGGGGCGACCGCCCCGCACACCCACGGCCACGGCTCCGAGCCGGACGACTTCGCCGTGCAGATCGCCGACTCGGTGGAGAGCTTCGTGCTCGCCGTCACCGAGGTCGCCAAGGGCGACGAACCGGGCAGCGCGGTCTCGCTGCTGCTCCTGGAGGTCTCGCAGCTGCTGCTGGCCGGCGGCCGGCTGGGCGCGATCGAGGACGTCGTCCCCGAGGACCGCTTCGAGCCCGACGCCGGGCCGGAGCCGGACGGCGAGCAGCTGCGCGAGCGCCTCGCCGTGCTGCTCGCGCCGATCGACGTCTACCACGAGGTCTTCGACCCGTACGGTCCGCCGGAGAAGCCGAACGCCTTCCGGATCTCGGACGACCTGGCCGGCGTGGTCAGCGAGCTCCAGCACGGCCTGACCCACTACCGCGAGGGCCGGGTCAGCGAGGCGCTGTGGTGGTGGCAGTTCTCGTACCTCTCCAACTGGGGCACGACCTGCACGGCGGTGCTGCGGGCGCTGCAGTCGCTGATCGCCCACGTCCGGCTGGACAGTCCGATCGGTGCGGCGCCGGACGGCGCGGACACCGACGACGACGGGCTGACCGACGAGCAGTTGGAGCAGCAGGCGGGCGACCTGATGGAGGCCGAGCTCGGCCTCGGCCGGTAGGCGGCAGGTAGGCGGCCCTCGGCCGCAACCGAGGGCCGCAACCGAGGGCCGCAACCGAGGGCCGCAACCGAGGGCCGCACCGAGGGCAGTATGCGAAGGCCGCAGCCGACGGCCGCCGCCGGGGATCGCGGCGGCCGTCGGCGATTGTGACGAATGCCTCAGCAATCCCCCCGGAAAAGAAATCCGGCCGGGGTACCCGGTATTCGTCCGGGAATTCTTCGGAACGGCGCCCGGTGTCCCGCAGACCTGCCGGTGGCACCGCCCGAACCGCCGCCCACGTGCTGAAACGGCCGTCTCATCATATGGAAAGCGCCGGTCAGGGCACCCCTGCTCGGTAGACTGGCGCGGACCGCACCCCCCTTTCCCCCGGGGGGTACGGGGGCCTGGAGCCCCCGGAAAACGACACTAGTCGAGGAGCGCACGTGGGCCTTGTCGTGCAGAAGTACGGCGGCTCATCCGTTGCGGATGCCGAAGGCATCAAGCGCGTTGCCCGCCGAATCGTTGACGCCAAGAAGGCCGGCCATGAGGTCGTCGTCGTGGTGTCCGCGATGGGCGACACGACGGACGAGCTCATCGAACTCGCGGAGCAGGTGTCACCGCTTCCTGCCGGCCGTGAGTTCGACATGCTGCTGACCGCTGGAGAGCGCATCTCCATGGCGCTGCTGGCCATGGCGATCAAATCCCTGGGGCACGAGGCCCAGTCCTTCACGGGGAGCCAGGCCGGTGTCATCACGGACTCCGTCCACAACAAGGCACGCATCATCGACGTGACGCCGGGTCGCATCCGCACCGCCCTGGACCAGGGCAACATCGCGATCGTGGCCGGCTTCCAGGGCGTGTCCCAGAGCAGCAAGGACATCACCACGCTGGGCCGCGGCGGCTCGGACACCACCGCCGTCGCGCTGGCCGCCGCGCTCAAGGCCGAGGTCTGCGAGATCTACACCGACGTGGACGGCGTGTTCACCGCCGACCCGCGCGTGGTGAAGAAGGCGCGCAAGATCGACTGGATCGCGTACGAGGACATGCTGGAGCTGGCCTCGTCCGGCTCCAAGGTCCTGCTCGACCGCTGTGTCGAGTACGCGCGGCGCTACAACATCCCGATTCACGTACGCTCGTCCTTCTCGGGTCTTCCCGGGACGATCGTCAGCAACGACAACCCGAACAAGCCCGAAGGGGGCGAGATGGAGCAGGCCATCATCTCCGGGGTCGCCCACGACACCTCCGAAGCCAAGGTCACCGTCGTCGGCGTGCCCGACAAGCCGGGCGAGGCGGCGCGCATCTTCCGCGCCATCGCCGACGCCGAGGTCAACATCGACATGGTGGTGCAGAACGTCTCCGCCGCGTCGACCGGTCTGACCGACATCTCCTTCACCCTGCCGAAGACCGAGGGCCAGAAGGCCATCGACGCGCTCGGCCGGGTCAAGGAGGGCATCGGCTACGAGTCGCTGCGCTACGACGACGCGATCGGCAAGATCTCGCTGGTCGGCGCCGGCATGCGCTCCAACCCGGGCGTCACCGCGACCTTCTTCGAGGCGCTCTCGGCCGCGGGCGTGAACATCGAGCTGATCTCCACCTCGGAGATCCGCATCTCGGTGGTCACCCGCGCCGACGACGTGCCGGAGGCGGTCCGCGCCGTGCACAGCGCCTTCGGCCTGGACAGCGAGAGCGACGAGGCCGTCGTCTACGGCGGCACCGGTCGATGACCCGGGAGCCGGGCGGGGGCAGCGGGCGGTGACCCGGCGTCCCAACCTCGCCGTGGTCGGCGCCACCGGCGCGGTCGGCGAGGTGCTGCTCGGCCTGCTCTCGCTCCGTCAGGACGTCTGGGGCGAGGTCCGACTCGTCGCCTCCCCGCGCTCGGCCGGCCGTACGCCGGTCGTGCGCGGGGCGGCGGTCCCGGTGGTGCCGCTGACCGAGGAGGCCTTCGCCGGGATCGACGTCGCCGTGTTCGCCGTCCCCGACGAGGTCTCCGCCCAGTGGGCGCCGATCGCGGCGGCCAAGGGCGTCGTGGTGGTCGACGACTCGGCCGCCTTCCGCACCGTCGGGGACGTACCGCTGGTCGTCCCCGAGGTGAACGCGGCCGCGCTGCGGATCCGTCCGCGCGGGATCGTGGCCAGTCCGGCCGGCCCCACGCTGGCGCTGGTCACGGCGGTCGGCGCGCTGCACGCCGAGTACGGGCTGGAGCAGCTGGTGGTGGCCACCTACCAGGCCGCCAGCGGCGAGGGCCGGGCCGGCACCGCGGCGCTGCGCGAGCAGACCGCCCTGGTGGCCGGCACCGAGGTCGGCCGGCAGACCGGCGACCTGCGCGCGGTGATCGCCGACGAGGGGCCGTTCGCGGCCCCGCTCGCCCTGAACGCGGTGCCCTGGACCGGCGGTCTCCAGGACGGCGGCTGGTCCGCCCAGGAGCTGGGCCTGCGCGACGAGGCCCGCAAGGTCCTCGGCCTGCCCGCCCTCAAGGTCTCCGCGACCTGCGTGCGGATCCCGGTGGTGCGCACCCACGCGCTGGCCGTGCACGCCCGCTTCGAACGCGAGGTCAGCCAGGAGCACGCCCAGGACATCCTGCGCGAGACGCCCGGTGTGGTCCTCTACGACGACCCGGCGGCCGGGGAGTTCCCGACCCCGAACGACGCGGTCGGCACCGACCCGGTCTGGGTCGGGCGGGTGCGCCGGGCGCTGGACGAGCCGGACGCGCTCGACCTCTTCCTGTGCGGCGACAACCTGCGCAAGGGGGCCGCGCTCAACCTGGTGCAGATCGCCGAGCTGGTGGCCGCCGAGCTCACGCTCCGGGCGGACTGAGGGCGGCCGCCGAGTCGGCGCTCCAGGCGGGGCGAGGGCGGCCCGAACTGACGGTGGGGAGGCTCAGGACCCGTCATCGGCCCGGTTCTGAGGGCCCCTTGTGCCCGAGGACGTCCGGACCTGTGTCCGCTCCTCGACACAATCTGTCCGGAATCCCGTGGGAATCCCCTGGAGGCCGCTTCCGCCGATGCGGAAGAATGGCCCCCGGGCTGGGCAACCATGACAGGGGATCGAGTGTCCAACGGGCGTGGCGAACGTGATGGTGGGGGCAAGGGCGGGCATCGGGGCGAGAGCCGTGGTGGCCTTTCCGGCGCGTTCCCCGTGGTCTTCGAGTAGGCCGGAAGACGACCAGATGACGGCGGCCGCACCCGGTGCGGCGGACTCCGGCGCGGGTACCGACGCGGGTACCAGCGAGGACCTGCTCACCGAGACCTACCAGGCGCACTACCGCTCGCTGCTGCGCCTCGCCGCGCTGCTCCTGGACGACCTCTCCACCTGTGAGGACGTCGTGCAGGAGGCCTTCATCCGGGTGCACGCCGCCCGGCGCAGGGTGCGCGAGCCAGAGAAGACCCTGGCCTACCTGCGGCAGACGGTGGTCAACCTGTCGCGCTCCACGCTGCGACGGCGGATCCTCGGCCTGCGACTGCTGCCCAAGCCGATGCCTGACATGGCCAGTGCAGAAGAAGGTGCCTACGATGCCTTGGAGCGCGACCAGCTGAAGGCCGCGTTGAAGGGTCTGCAACGCCGTCAGCGGGAGGTTCTGGTGCTGCGTTACTTCGTGGACATGACGGAGGCGCAGGTGGCCGAGACCCTGGGCATCTCGCTCGGTTCGGTGAAGGCGTACGGCTCACGCGGACTCGCCGCCCTCCGGACCCAGATGGAGGCCGGACATGGCTGACGGCGCCCGCCAGCGGCCAGGGGACGACCACCTCCCGGACTTCTCCGCCGAGGAACGGGCGCTGCGCGAGCTCATGCACCACGCGGTGGACCGGATCCAGCCCGGAGTCGGCGCCCTGCCGCGGATCCGCCAGGCCGTACCCCGGCGGCGGGCTGCCCGGCGCGGGGCCTGGACGGGCGCGGCGGCACTGGCCCTGGCGGTCGCGATCGCGCTGCCCGTCCTGCACGAGGGCGACCACCTCGGACTGTCCGGCGGGCCCGGCTCGGCGAACGCCGGCGGCGCGACCCTCGCCGCCCCCACCGGCAGCGCGATCGGCGGCAGCGCCACCGGCGGGGGCGTACGCCCCGGCCCCGGCGGCGCGGGCAGCACCTCTCCGACCGGCACCGGCAGCGCCTCGCCGAGCCCCGGCGCGGACGCCACCCGCACCGGCCCCGCCACCCCCACCGGGGCCCCCGGCACCGGGGACGGCGGGATCGTCCCGCTCTGCACCCGGGCCGACCTCGGCCAGGGCACCGCCCAGGTCGGCCCCGCGGACACCCAGGGCCGGATCTACGGCTCCTTCACGGTGTACAACGTCTCCGGCCGCAGCTGCCGCCTCGGCGGGCCGGGCGCGGTGGCCGTCACCGACGTCAGCGGCACCGACCGCAACCGGGTCCGCTCCGCCGACCACACCCCCGGCGACCCGGCCGGCAACCTGCCCGCGATGGACGCCGAACCGCCGCTGCTCGCCCCGCAGGCCGGGTACAAGGTGCCGTTCGCCTGGATCCCGGACCAGGGCTGCGGCTCCTCCGGCGGCGCCACCACCGCACCGACCTCCGGCACCAACCAGGCCTCCCTGACCACCCAGGGCCCCGCCGGCTCCTCCGGCGCGGCCCCGAACTCCGGCACCGGCGCCTCGGCGGCGCCGAGCTCCAACCCGCAGGCCAGCCCCTCGCCCACCTCCGGGCCCACCGCGGCGCCGAGCCCCACCGCCACCCCGAGCGGCAACCCGACCGGCGCACCGCCCACCGCGACCATCGCCCACACCCCGGCCCCAGGCAGCCCGGCGGTCGCCACGGCCTCGCTGCCGGTCGGGTGCGGGGGGACGCTCTACCGGGGCGGGGTCCAGCCGTCCGGCGGGTCGGCGGCCCGGCCCTCGGGGACGCCCGCGGCGGGCTGAGCCGGGGGCGGCGCGGGCGGCGGTGGTGGAGGATCCGGGCTCGGCGCGGGCGTCGTCGGCGCAGGACCCGGGCTCGGCGCGGCCGTCGTCGGTGCAGGACCCGGGCTCGGCGCGGGCGTCGGCCGCGCGGCGTTCCGCGGCCGATCCGGCGGGCGGAGGCGGACCCTGTGGTCCGGCGCGGTGTGAGGAGTGGTTACCGTGGGGGGTGTGTACCGGTTCCTCCTGACTCCGCGCTGGCTGGGCGGCACCGCCCTGGCCGTGGCGGCCGTGGCGGTCTGCGTCTGGCTGGGCTCCTGGCAGCTCGGCCGGTTCGAGGACCGCGTCTCCACTCACCAGGAGACCAAGCAGTCGCTCGCCGCTTCGGGTGAAGCCCGTCCGATCGACGCGCTGCTCGGCCCGGCCACCCCGCAGGTGACCACGGAGACCGTCGGCAAGTCCGTCACGGCCTCCGGGGAGTACGACACCGAGCACCAACTCCTCGTCCCCAACCGGGTGTTGGACGGCAAGCAGGGCTACTACGTGCTGACCCCGCTGCGTACCGCCGACGGACACGCCGTCGCCGTGGTGCGGGGCTGGGCGCCCGGCAACCCGCCCGCCGACCCGTCCGGCGCCGCCCACGCGGTCGGGCCGGCCCCCACCGGGCCGGTGACGGTGACCGGGCGGCTCCAGGCCAACGAGTCGGTCGGCAGCAACGGCGCGGTCGCGGGCGGCCTGCCCGCCGGGCAGCTCGGCATGATCAACCGGGCCTCGCTGCTGAACGTGCTGGAGTACGACGGCTGGTACGACGGCTGGGTCTCCGCCGACCAGGTGCCCGCCGGGCTGACCGCCGTACCGACCGTCCAGCCGCAGGGCGGGGACGGGCTCACCCTGCGGGCCTTCCAGAACCTGGGCTACACGCTGGAGTGGTTCGTCTTCGGCGGGTTCGTGGTCTTCATGTGGTTCCGCCTGGTGCGCCGGGAGGCGGAGGCGGAGCAGGACCGGGCCCTCGGGCTGGACCCGGTCCTGGACTGAGCCGCCCGGTCAGCGGGTCGGCCTGCCGGGGGGCGGGGTGGGCACCGGGGTCGGCTTGAGCGGTGCGGTCGGTGCGGTCGGTGCGCCGGTCGGTGTGATCGGTGCTGCGGGGCCGGTCGGGGGCCCCGACGGGGTCGACGAGCTGCCTCCGCTGCCTCCGCTACCGAACGGCGTCGCCGTGTCCTCGTCCACCGGCGCGCTCCCGCCGCGGCAGTGGCCGCGCCCGGCCGACCCGTTGTTCGAGCCGTAGTGGTCGATGTGGTGGTGCGTGGTGCGACCGCCACCCTTCGAACCGCTGGTGCCGCTCGAACCGCCGGAGCTGCTGGAGCCGTGCGAACCGCCGGAACCGCCGGAGCTGTTGGACCCGCCGGAGCCGTGCGAACCTCCGGACCCGTGCGATCCGCCGCGCTCGGCCGCGTCCTCCTCCGCGCCCGGCTGGTAGGACGCCCGGAGGACCGTCGCCCCGGCCACCGGCGCGCTCGCCCGGGTCGCCGAGCCGCTGGGCGCGGGCGCCGGGTGCGCGACGGAGGCCGTGGGCGTGGCCGGAGCCGGGGGCGTGGTCGGAGCCGGGGCCGTGGCCGGAGGCGGGCAGGCGACCTCGTCGCCGTGCGAGCCCGAGCAGCCGCTCAGCACCAGCACCAGCACCCCGGCCACCGCCGCCCCCGCGACCGCCGACAGACGTCTCACCCAGCCGCTCCGCTGCCGCCGTCGGGGACCCCGAGGTGCCGCCGGACGAAGTCGATCTCCAGCCGCAGCTGCCGGATCCGCTCCTCCACCACCAGCGAGCCGTGCCCGGCGTCGTACCGGTACACCTCGTGCGGCTTGTCGAGCTGCTCCAGCCGCTCGACGTAGTTCTCGATCTGCTGGATCGGGCAGCGCGGGTCGTTGACCCCGGCGCTGATGTACACCGGCACCCGCACCTGCTCGACGTAGCTCAGCGGCGAGGAGGCGGTGAAGCGCTCGGGGACCTCCTCGGGGGTGCCGCCGAAGAGGGTGCGGTCGAGCGACTTGAGCGCCTCCATCTCGTCGGCGTACGCGGTGTGGTAGTCCGCGACCGGTACCGCGGCGACGCCCAGCGACCAGCTGTCGGGCTGCACGCCCAGGCCGAGCAGGGTCAGGTAGCCGCCCCAGCTGCCGCCGGTGAGCACCAGTCGCCGCGGGTCGGCGAGGCCGCTGGAGACGGCCCACTCCCGGACCGCCGCGATGTCCTCCAGCTCGATCAGGCCGACCCGCTCGTGCAGCGCGTCCGTCCAGGCCTGGCCGTAGCCGGTCGAGCCGCGGTAGTTGACCCGGACCACCGCGAAGCCGTGGTCCAGCCAGGCGGCCGGTCCGGCGGCGAAGGAGTCGCTGTCGTGGTGGGTCGGGCCGCCGTGGACCTCGAAGACCGTCGGGTACGGCCCCGGGCCCCCGGTCCGCGGGCGCTGCACCAGGGCGTGCACCCGCCCGCCGGGACCGTCCACCCAGACGTCCTCGACCGGGACGGAGCCGGGCGGCACCGGGCCGGGCGCCCGCAGCACGACCGCACCCGCGGTGGAGCGGACGGCGGAGGGCTCGGCGGCCGAGGACCACAGGTACTCGACGGTGCCGTCCGGGCGGGCGGTGGCGCCGCCGACCGTGCCGCGCGGGGTCTCCAGGCGGGTCAGCCGGCCGTCCGCGAGGTCGTACGTGAACAGCTCGCTGCGCGCCTCGTACTCGTGCTCGACCAGCAGCGCCCCGGCGCCGGGGCGCCACTGCGCGGAGACGTCGCCGGGCAGCTCGCGGCCCTGCTCGTCGCGGAGCGGGAGGGCGGTCTCGGCGCCGGTCGCGACGTCCCAGATCATCGGCTCCCAGCGGCCGGTGCGCTGGTGGGCGACCAGCAGCCGGGTGTCGCCCTCGACCGGGGCGAAGCCCAGGCAGGCGACGCCGCGCGGCTCGTCCCGGCCGGTGACCTCGTCCAGTTCGGCGACGGTCTCGATCCCGTCCCCGGTGAGCCGGACCACCCGGATGGCGGAGTGCATCGCGTCGCCGTGCTCGGTGTGGTCGACGGCCAGCAGGGTGGCGTCGTGGCTGAGGTCGCCGACGCCGCCGTACTCCTCGTGCCGGTAGATCTCGACCGGCTCGGCCGCGCCCGGTCGGCGCAGGTGCAGGGTGGTGCCGTCCTCGTCGGTGGAACGGCCGACGACCACCGTGCCGTCGCGGCCCAGCGCCAGGCCGGCCGAGTAGGAGGCGGCGAGGCCGGGCACGGCCTCCTCGTCCGGGCCGCCCGCGAAGGGCTGGCGGCGCCAGACGCCGAACTCGTCACCGTCGTGGTCGTCGAACCACCAGACCCAGGCGCCGTCCGGGGACAGCTCGGCGTCGGTGGTGCCGTTCGGCCGGTCGGTGACCCGGCGGTGGGAGCCGGTGGCACGGTCCCAGGCGTAGACCTCGTAGGTGCCGGTCGCGTTGGACACGTACAGCGCCCGGTCGGGGGCGTCCTCGGCCCAGTCGGGCAGTGACACCCGGGCCGCCCTGAACCGCTGCTCCCACGCCGGTACGGTGCTCTTCTCCTCGCTCATCCGACCATCCAACCCGATCGGGGGGACGGAACGGAACGGGCGGGCGGGGATCGCCCCGCCCGCCCGGCTTCCTCCGGCGGCCTGCCTGGGTCGTGCTCCTCGGCGGCCCGCCCGGGTGGTGCTCCCAGGGCGTTCTCCCGGGTCGTGCCCCCGCGACGTTCTCCCGGGTCGTGCTCCTGCGGCATTCACGAACGGCGCGGCACCAGCCGGACCAGGCCCACCAGCACCAGCTCCAGCACCGCCAGCACCGCCGTGCTGCGGACGAAGGCCGCCGTCGGGTCGCCGGCGCCGTAGTAGACCAGGCCGATCAGCGCGACCCCGACGGCGCCGCCGACCTGCTGCACGGTCGCCACCGCCCCGGCCGCCGCACCGGCCAGCTGCGGCTCCACGGCCGCCAGGGCGACGGTGGTGACCGGCGCGATCACCAGGCCCATGCCGAGGCCGTCCACGAACAGCCCGGGCGCCAGCCACCAGACGCTGCCGTCCGCGCCGGCGTCGGCGGCGAACGCGAGCAGGCCCAGCCCGGCGGCCATCAGCACCCCGCCGACGGTGATCGTGCGCGGCTCGCCGAGGCGCGCGGTGACCCGGTGGGTGGCGTTCGAGGTCAGCAGGTAGCCGAGGCCGATCGCGGTGAACACCAGCCCGGCGCCGAGCGCGTCCAGTCCGCGGCCCAGCTGCAGGTGCAGGGCGAGCACCAGGAAGAACGAGGCCTGGCCGAGCCAGAAGACCAGCTGGGCGAGCAGCCCGGTGCCGAAGGCGCGGCCGCGGAACAGCCGGGTGTCCACCAGCGGGGTGCCCCGGCCCGTACTGCGGTGCTGGTGGACGGCGAACGCCACCAGCACGGCGACCGCCGCGCCGAGGCAGAGCAGCGTCCACAGTGGCCAGCCGAGGCCCGGCCCCTGGATCAGCGGCAGCACCAGGGCGGTCAGCCCGACCGTCGCCAGCAGCACCCCGACCGGGTCCAGGCCCGGCCGCTGCGGCGCCCGCGACTCCGGCAGGCAGCGCCGGACGGCGGCCAGCGCGGCCAGGCCGATCGGCAGGTTGATCAGGAAGCAGCTGCGCCAGCCCAGGCCGAGAAGGTCCGCGCGGATCAGCAGCCCGCCGATCAGCTGGCCGAACACCGCGCCGACGCCCATCGTCAGCCCGTACCGGGCGAAGGCCCGGGCCTGCGCGGCGCCGCTGAACGCCGTCCGCAGGATCGCCAGCACCTGCGGGCCCATCAGCGCGGCCGCCAGGCCCTGTGCCACCCGGGCACCGACCAGCGCGGCCGCCGTCGGGGCGAGGCCGCAGCCCGCCGAGGCGAGGGTGAACAGGGCCAGACCGAGCGCGAACACCCGGCGCCGGCCGTACCGGTCGCCGAGCCGGCCGGCGGTGACCAGCCCGACGGCGAGGGCCAGGCCGAACCCGGCCATCACCCATTGGACGACCGCCGGGCCGGCGCCCAGATCCGCCTGGACGGAGGGGACGGCGACGTTGACGACGAAGGTGTCGAGGGCGGTCATGAAGGTGGCGGTCAGGATCACCGGCAGCAGGCCCCGGGGGGCGGGTGCCGCCGGGGCAGCGGGGGGAGTGCGGGTAGCGGGGGTAGCGGGCGGACCGGGGGTAGCCGGGCCGGGGGCCTTGGCGGGGGCTTTCAGTGCGGTGCTCAACTCGGGCTCTCCTCTCTCGGGCGCCCCGCCCTCCGGGGGCGGGGCGCCGCCGGGGGGGGCGGCGCCCCCGGAACCCGCCTGTCCCATGGTACGACGGGCGGCTGGGACGGACGGGCGGTTGGTGTTGGACTGCGGTGTGGCAGCCCCAGCGTGT
>NZ_JBHJWG010000013.1:0-167874 GCF_042266305.1 Kitasatospora sp. NPDC056076 | reverse complement strand
CTGTGTTTTCCTCCCGCGGGGGGGGCGGCGGGGGGGGGGGCGGGGGGGGGGGTTTCCGGGGGGGGCCCCCCCGGGGCCCCCCCGCCCGGGGCCCCCCCCCCCGCGGGGGGGGGGCCGCCGCCGTGGGGTGCGGCGCCCCTGGAACCGGCCTGTCCAGTGTTCGGACGGGCGTCTGGCACGGACGTACGTATGGATTGGACGTCCGTTTGGCTCGCACGTCCGTCTTGCTGAGACATCCGCTTGGCTTGGACGATCGTCTTGCTCGTACGTCCGTCTTGCTCGTACGTCCGTCTTCCCGGTTACGTCCGCCTGGTTCGGACGTCCGTCCCGGACTCAGGCGCCCGGCACGCGGTCCAGGAACCCGTGCACGGTGCCGATCCGGCCTGCCGGCGTGGCCGCCAGCACGTCGAAGCCGATCACCACCGGTTCGGCGCCGGCCGGGCCGAGGTTCCAGGTGAACCGGGCGATGTCGTGGTGGGCGTCCACCGGGCCGAGGGTGAACTCCAGGCCCGGGAACTGGGCCTGGGCCGCGCCGATCAGCGCGTCGATCGCGTCCCGGCCGGCCACGGCGGCCAGCGGGTCGGTGTAGCGGCCGTCCTCGGCCCACACCTCGTCGATCAGCTTGCGGCGGGCGGCCGGGTCGGTCTCGTTCCAGACCGCCAGGTAGCGCTCGGCGAGCTGCTGGAGGGCGGCGGTGGTGATCTCGGTCATGGTTCGTCTCCCGTGTTCCGGTGGGCTGTTGGCGGGTCGTTCCCGCTGCTCACAAAGGTAGGGACGGGCCTCCGCGGGCGAATCGGTCACGGATAGGCATGGGGGTACGTAGGTATTCGCACCCGCCTACGTAGCCGTTGCGCCGGAGCGCCGGCGGCTGGCTCGGTAGGGTCGGGGCATGCTGTACGGGAGGGAACACGAACAGGTCGCGGTGGACGGCCTGTTGGCGCGGGCGCGGGACGGTGGCGCCGGGGCGCTGCTGCTCCGCGGCGAGGCGGGCATCGGCAAGACCGCCCTGCTGGACGACGCCGTGGCCCGGGCCGGGACGGCCTTCCGGGTGATCAGGGCGGCCGGCGTCGAGTACGAGGCGGAACTGCCCTTCGCCGGGCTGAGCCTGCTGCTGGCCCCCGGCCTGGACCGGCTGGACGTCCTGCCGGGGCCGCAACGGCGCGCCCTGGAGGCGGCGTTCGGGCTCGGCGAGGCGCCCGAGGATCCGGCAGCGGCACCATCTGCCGCACCCGCCTCCGCACCCGCCTCCGCACCCGCACCCGCCGACCGGCTGCTGGTCGGCCTCGCCACCCTCGGACTGCTCGCCGAACTCGCCGCCGACCAGCCGCTGCTGTGCGTGCTGGACGACGTCCAGTGGCTGGACCGGGCCTCCCTGGACGCCCTGCTGCTCGCCGCCCGTCGCCTCCAGGCCGAAGGGGTGGCCCTGCTGCTCGCCGCCCGCAGCGAGCCCGGCGCCTCCGTCGAGCGCCAACTCGGCCTGCCCGAGGTGCGGGTGACCGGCCTCGCCGAGGCCGATGCCACCCGGCTGCTGACCGAGCGGGCCGGCCCCGACCTGCCCGCCGCCGTCCGCGACCGCCTGCTCGCCGAAGCCGCCGGTAACCCGCTCGCCCTCACCGAACTCCCCGTCGCCACCGGCCCGCAGGCGCACACCGCGGGCGGGCTCCCGCTCACCAGCCGCCTGCTGATCGCCTTCCACGGCCAGGTCACCGGCCTGCCCCCGGCCACCCAGACCCTGCTGCTGGTCGCCGCCGCCGAGGAGAGCGGCGAGCTGGACGTCCTGCTGCCCGCCGCGGCCGCGCTCGGCGTCGGCGCCGAACACCTCGCCCCCGCCGAGGAATCCGGCCTGGTCACCGTCACCCCCGACCGCCGGATCGCCTTCCGCCACCCGCTGCTGCGCTCCGCGATCCTGCAACGCGCCCCGCACCACCAGCGGCTGACCGTCCACCGCGCCGTCGCCGGGGCGCTCCCGGACGGCGACCGCCGCACCTGGCACCTCGCCCTCGCCGCCACCGCCCCCGACGCAGCCCTCGCCGACGCGCTGGAACGCACCGCCGTCCGCACCGGCCGCCGCGGCGGGCACGGCGGCGCGGCCGCGTACGAACGCGCCGCCCGGCTCACCCCCGACCGCGACGAGGCCACCCGCCGACTCGTGCTGGCCGCCGAAGCCGCCACCGAGGAAGGCGAGTTGGCGCGCGCCGAGGCCCTCGCCGACGAGGCCGCCGCCCGCACCGACAGCGTCCTCGCGCACGCCCTGCTGGACCACGTCCGGGCCACCGCGCACTTCTGGCGCGGTTCCTACCCGACCGCGTACCGGCTGCTGCTGGACGCCGCCCTCGCGCTCGCCACCTCCTCCGACGCCCCCGACGTCGTCGAACCCGCCCACGCCGCCCGGATGCTGTTCCAGGCCTTCCACGCCGCCTGGTACGCGGGGGAGGAGCCGGTGGCCGAGGCGCTCGACCGGCTCGCCGCCCTCCCGCTCGCCGAAGACGACCCCGTCGCCCCGCTCGCCCGCTACCTCCCCGCCGCCGTCCTCCCGGCCCTCGGCCGACCCGCCGCCGCACCGGCACGCGCCGCCCTGCCCCCGGCCCGGGAAGCCGTCGAAGCCGCCCGCCGGGCCGGCGCCGAGAGCCCCGCCGACCTGGTCCAACTCTGCGGCGCCACCCTCGTCCTGGGCCGCGACGAGGAGACCGTCGACCTCGGCGGCGAACTCGTCGCCGAGGCCCGCGCCAAGGGCACCCTCGGCGTGATGCCCACCCTGCAGTTCTTCCTCGCCGAGGCCGAGCTCTTCCACGGCCGCCACGCCGACGCCGAACTCACCGCCACCGAGGCCCTCGACCTCGCCCGGGACACCGGCCAGCACCAGTGGGTCAGCCAACTCAGCGCCCTGCTCGCCTACCTGGCCGCCCTCGACGGCCGCACCGAACGCTGCACCGAACTGGCCACCACCGCGCTCGCCACCACCGGCCCGCAGACCGCCGCCTCCGCCGCCGGCCGCCCCTGGGCACACTGGGCCCTCGCCCTGCTCGACCTCGGCCAGGGCCGCGCCGCGGGCGCCGCCGACCGCCTCCACGCCCTCACCACCGGCCCGCACCGGCACCACGTCAGCGCCACCCGAGCCGTCCCGGACCTGGTCGAAGCCGCCGTCCGCCTCGGCACCCCGGACCGTGCCGCCGAGGCCTACGAACGCTTCGCCCGCTGGACCACCGCCGCCGACCGCCCCTGGGCCGAGGCACTACGCCTGCGCTGCCAGGCCCTGCTCGGCCCGGACGAACTCGCCGAACCCGCCTACCGCGCCGCCCTCGACCTCCACGCCACCACCCACCGCCCCTTCGAACAGGCCCGCACCGCCCTGCTCTACGGCGAATGGCTCCGCCGCACCCGCCGCCGCACCGACGCCCGCCCCCACCTCACGGCCGCCCTCGAAGTCTTCGACCGCCTCGCCGCCCACCCCTGGTCCACCCGCGCCCGCACCGAACTCTCCGCCACCGGCACCCCGGCCCCCACACCCCAGCCCTCCCAGGCCCTCCCGAACCCCCTGACCCCCCAGGAACTCCAGATCGCCCGCCTGGCCGCCCAGGGCCTCACCAACCGCGACATCGCCGCCCAACTCTTCCTCAGCCCCCGCACCGTCGCCCACCACCTCTACAAGGCCTACCCCAAACTCGGCATCACCTCCCGCACCGCCCTCCCCACCACGCTCTGACGCGGGGAGAGGCAGCAGCCATCGCGGACCGACCCGTACGGGCACCCGGCGGGCATGCAGAGCGGAGCCGCCCTGTCCGGGCCTCGGCACCCCGGCCGCACCCCGCCCCCGACGGGCCCCGGATGTACACGGGCAGCGGACGGGGTTCCGGAGCTCCTCCGGATACAACGTCAGAGGGCCCATCGGATCTCTCCGATGGGCCCTCTGTACTGGGTCGGGGTGGCGGGATCTGAACCCACGGCCTCTTCGTCCCGAAGCAACAAAGGCACTTCTCAGAGCTGAGGTCAGAGTGCTGTTGACCTGGGCACACCGTCTCTGAGCGTCCGTGGTCGTCCGCCGGCGTACGGGATCGTTGTAGCGCAGTTAGACACTCAGTCGCGGGGCTGGAGTCAGTTCTCGATCACCCCAGAACCTTGCGGTAGGTAACGCTGCTCCTTCTAGTGGCTATAGGTACGATCGGCAGTTACTTAAGATCCATCTGGGAGTCGATTTCTCGGAATCCCTGCAGGACCTCATTGACTGTTTTTAGCTCCTTCTGCGGGTCGATCTGCACTTGCATCTTGGCGCCCTTGTGAGCGGCATCTCCCCGTGTCGTTGCCCACGCCTCAGTGACTGCCAGCCAGTCCGGGTTAATCTCGTCATCAGAGAATCCGATGGGAAGAAGCATGCGAAGCAAGTTCTTTTCCTTTATCCCATGATTCTGATTTCTCACGTATCGATTAATATCATTCCGCGCCGCCTGGACCCTGGCTTTCAGGGTGGGGAACTTCTCTCGTTTGGTGGCGGCCTCATTGAGAGAGGCTGGTATCAAGGGCGCCAACTCCCTGTAGGCGACAGCGGCCAGCAGGGCCTGTGAGATCTTGCCCTGTTTTTCCCAGCGAGCGACCGCCCCATCTACAACCTCTATGACACGGTCTTCAATGAAGGACTCAAACTCTGCGTGGGCGAGCACCTTAAATGCGCGGGCTTGCTCATAGATAATCTCATCGTATAGGCCGATGGGATCGAAGCTCTTGGGTAGGAAGTACTCCGTGAGCTCGCCGATCCTCTTCTCAAGTTCCTGGAAACGCGAGGATGTCAATCTAGACCCCTATCGCACCAGGCGGTTTTCGCGCAGCTCGGGAGTGTCCAGTTTCATACCGATCGCTTCGCCGAGAGCCTCGCCCCAGAGAGAGAGTCGGCGATGGGTTGCAACGGGCGTCTTTGTTGTCGTCTGAATTGACTCAACAAACCGCTGGCTAGTGTCACAGAGGTTTCGAAAGGCCATCTCTACGGCCTTCTTGTCCGCCGCAGCCTTGGTTCGAACTGCCTCTTCGGAGAAGTAGTAGGTCATGGCGTCGAAGACGGCTCGATTGAAGCGCCCTTCATACTTGCCGGAAGCCCAGCGGTAGAAGGCGTTTTCCCCAAATACGTCGAATGTTGCCTCAATGGCACTGTTGCAGCTTTCGCCAACCTGTCGAATTCGAGACTCTTCGCTTTCCCAGGCTGAGTTTAGGAGGCTCACGGTGTCATCAAGGAATTTCTTGAGATTTCCAGAGTACTCATCGAGGGCGAACTCGAATCCGAAGTACCTGAGGAGGATTTCGACATCCCGCATGCGAAAGTCTGGCTTATCGATCCGCAGGGCAGCTCGGAGCCATTCGCTTTCAGAGGCCCAGTCGTCCAAAAAGTCGGTAAACGGGCCAGGGTGAAGTGCTTGGCGAAGCTCCTGGGGGGATAGCTTGACGCTCCCTGTGTTCAGGCGCAGGAAAACTAGATTGAGGAAGTCTTCGTTTGGCCATCGGCGAACAACGACAGTCCGAATCGTCTCATTCAGGAGAGCATTGAGATCATCGTCATATTTGCCATCATTCTCCATCTTTTTGAGGGTGGCTAGCCTCAGGTCCTCGCGCACTTCGAGTCCCGTGAGAGAGAAGCCCTTGAAGTCTTCCTCTTCTTCCGAGACTGCGAAAGAAGACCCGGCTGCAAACTGCCGGAGGGCAAGTAGGCGCTGCTTTCCATCGAGGACAATAAACTTCCCTCGACGATTCTTGTCTTCAGCAAGGACGATTTGTGGAATCGGGAGGCCGAGGATCAAGGACTCGATGAATCGACTCTTTCTCGGCTTATTCCATGCGTCCCGCCGCTGAAATCGAGGATTTAGCTGAATATTGCCTCGACGGAGCTGGCTGAGGATCGTCTCTGTGGTCCAGTCGGTATCAGTGACGACTGCGCGCGTTACCTCTTCTGAGGTAACTGCAGCTGCTGTGTCGTCCTCCTCGCCGTCTGCGTCGTCCCATTCTGCGTCGCTGTAGCTCTGCACTTCTCCTCCAAGCCTGCGCCGGCGGCAGGTAGCCCTAGTCCGCATTGTGACCATCAGTCTGGCAGATTTGCCCTTTGCGGGGGATGAGTATGCGGGTCCACATGCTCGCAGCGGTAGGACGGGGCGCCCTTGACACCGACCCCGCCGCCGAGCCCCTGCACGTGCTCCGCTTCGGGCCCCAACTCGACGCCCAAGGTGTGCTCGTCGGTTCCCCGCAGGCCGCCCGCTGCGTCCGGTACCTGACCAAGTACCTCACCAAGTCCGTCGCCGAGTGCCACACCCCGGCCGGCGAATCCGAGACCGACCACGTCGACCGCCTCGCCGCCGAGCTCCGCTACGAACCCTGCTCGCCGACCTGCGCCAACTGGCTCCTCTACGGCCTCCAGCCCCAAAACGCCCACCCCGGCCTACGCCCCGGCGCCTGCCGCTCCCGCGCCCACAAGCGCGAACACCTCGGCTACGGCGGCCGCCGCGTCCTGGTCTCCCGCAAGTGGTCCGTCAAGACCCTCACCGACCACCGCGCCGAACGCCGCACCTGGGTCCTGGAAGTCCTCGGCGACACCGCCAGCCGGGTCGAACCCAACCGCTACGTCTGGGAACCCGTCCGCCCCGGCGACCCCGACATGTCGCCCCTCGCCACCCGCCTCCTGCGCGCCGTCGCCGAACGGGTCCGCTGGCGCCAGGCCCTGGACGAAGCCCTAGCCCGATCGGAAGGAGTGCCATGTCTGACGACGACCTGATGACCGTCCGCGAGGTGATGGCCCGGCTGAAGCTCAGGCGCTCGGCGGTCTACGACCTGATCCGTTCCAAGCGGCTCGGCTCGATCACGATCGGGCGCGCCCGCCGCGGTAGGGGAGACGGGGGCCTCCACTGGGACGAGAAGCGCCAGCGCTGGATCGCCACTGCCGGCCTCGGCTTCGACCCGAGCGGCAAGCGCTTCATGAAGCGCGGCAGCGGCAAGACCAAGACCGAGGCGAAGAACAAGCTGAAGGAAGTCCTGCGGGATCACGAAGACGGCTTGGCAATCGCGCCCACCAACTACACCGTGGCGAACGCGGTGGACGACTGGCTGACGTACGGCCTGGCGGGCCGGGACGAAGAGACCGTGAAGACCCTGACCATTCTCAGCCGGACGCACGTGATCCCAAGTCTCGGCGCCCGTAAGCTGCGCGACCTGAGCGCGGAGGACGTCGACCGGTGGTTGGCCGACAAGTCCAAGTCCCTGAGCACGCGGACCTTGCAGGGCCTCCACTCCTGCCTGAACCGGGCAGTCAAGCGCGCCATGGCCCGGGACAAGGTCAAGCGCAACGTGGTCCAGCTGTGCTCCATCCCCACCGGTCAGCCCGGCCGGCCGTCGAAGGCGCTGACATTCGCTCAGGCCGAGGCGGTCCTCACGGCGGCCGAGAAGACCTCCATGTACGCCTACGTCGTGGTCTCCCTGCTCACGGGTGCTCGAACGGAGGAACTCCGGGCGCTGACCTGGGACCGCGTCTTCCTGAAGGGCCAGCCCGAGACGACTCCACCGGTCCCGCCGCACATCGCCGTATGGCGGTCGGTTCGGGCCGGCGGCGACACCAAGACCCGCAAGTCCCGAAGGACGCTCGCGCTCCCTGCCCGGTGTGTCGAAGCGCTCTGGGATCACTGGGTCGATCAGGGCTGGGATCGCCTCGCCGCTGGCGACAAGTGGGAGGAGAACA
This sequence comes from Kitasatospora sp. NPDC056076, assembly GCF_042266305.1. NCBI lineage: Bacteria > Bacillati > Actinomycetota > Actinomycetes > Kitasatosporales > Streptomycetaceae > Kitasatospora > Kitasatospora sp. NPDC056076. The sequence goes on along the minus strand of NZ_JBHJWG010000013.1, from coordinate 160,172 downwards.
ACCTGGTCTTCCACTCCGCGGTCGGCACCGAGCTGGACCCGTCCCACGTCCGCCGGGCTTTCCGCTCAGCTATCGCCAAGGCCGACGGCGTGAACGCCGCCGAGTGGACGCCGCGTGAGCTGCGCCACAGCTTCGTGTCCCTGCTCTCGGACAGCGGGGTGTCCCTGGAGGAGATCTCCCGATTGGTCGGGCACTCCAGTACGTCGGTCACGGAGGAGGTCTACCGGGAGCAGATCCGCCCGGTGATCCAGACCGGTGCGACGGTCATGGACGACATCTTCAAGCGAGGCGCTGAGGCTTAGTCACTCAGTTAGTAGCAGCAGAACGAGGAAGGGCCCTACCGGATTTCTCCGGCAGGGCCCTTACCTGCAACTACTGGGTCGGGGTGGCGGGATTTGAACCCACGGCCTCTTCGTCCCGAACGAAGCGCGCTACCAAGCTGCGCCACACCCCGGTCATTCTGTTTGTCGCTCCGTCTCCTTCGCGACGAGTAGAACTCTACCGGACGCTCGCCGAGACACGAAATCCGGTTTCGGGCGGGCGTCCGGTCGGGGTCAGCGGGGGGCCGGGGTGAGGGTGAGGAGGGTGGCTTCCGGGGGGCAGGCGAAGCGGATCGGGGTGTAGCGGTTGGTGCCGCAGCCGGCGGAGACGTGGAGGTAGGAGCGGTGGCCGCCGGCCTTGTGGGTGGAGAGGCCCTTGACCCGGCGGGTGTCGAGGTCGCAGTTGGTGACCAGGGCGCCGTAGAAGGGGATGCAGAGCTGGCCGCCGTGGGTGTGGCCGGCCAGGATCAGCGGGTAGCGGTCGGCGGTGAAGGCGTCGAGGACGCGCAGGTAGGGGGCGTGCACGACGGCGAGGGAGAGGTCGGCGTCGGCGGAGGGGCCGCCGGCGACGGCGGCGTAGCGGTCGCGGCGGATGTGCGGGTCGTCGAGGCCGGTGAACTCGAGGTCGAGGCCGTTGACGGTGAGGCGGCCGCGGGTGTTGGTCAGGTCGAGCCAGCCGGCCGCGTCGAAGCCGTCGCGGAGCTTCTCCCAGGGGTTGTGCACGGCGCCGCTGATGCCGCGGTTGCCGGTGCCGTCGGGGTTGTTCATGCCGTGGACGCCGCTGCGCATGGCCTGGAGGTAGCGGGCGGGGTTCTTGCGGGCCGGCCCGTAGTAGTCGTTGGAGCCGAAGACGTAGACGCCGGGGAAGTCCATCAGCGGTCCGAGGGCGTCGAGGGTGGCGGGGACGCCGAGCGGGTCGGAGAGGTTGTCGCCGGTGTTGACCACGAGGTCGGGGCGCAGGCCGGCGAGGCTCTGCAGCCAGCGCTGCTTCTTGCCCTGCCCGGCCACCATGTGGATGTCGGACACCTGGAGGACCCGGAGGGGCTTGGCACCGTGGGGCAGGACGGGGACCTCGACGCGGCGGAGCCGGAAGGCACGTACCTCGTACCCGACGGAGTAGGCGAGGCAGGCGGCGCCGGCAGCGGCGACACCGAGGGGGACGGAGTACAGCGGTCGCATCAGCCCATGCTCTCAGACGGTGGATCAGCTGGTGAACGTCCGGTGGCGCGGTGCGGACACGGCCACCGCGACCTGCACCGGGTCGACCGGGGCAACCGGGGCAACCGGGTCGACCGGGGCGGTGGGGTCGGTGTCCCGGCGGGCGCGCAGGGCCCGGACCTTGTTGCGGTTGCCGCAGCGCTCCATCGAGCACCAGCGCCGCCGCCCGGGCCGCGAGGTGTCGACGAAGAGCAGCCGGCAGTCGTGCGCCCGGCATTCCCGGATCCGGTCGGCGTGCGGGCCGGTGAGCAGGGCGATGGCGTCCCGGGCGAGGGTGGAGACGAGCTGGGCGCCGTCGGCGGGCAGCGGGGCGGCCGCGGTGCCGTCCGGGGCGATCCGGGGGACGAGCGGGGGGTGGGCGGCGGCCCGGTTGAGGGCGGTGCGGTCCGCGGGGTCGCCGGGGCGGCCGTGGGCGCGGTCGGCGGCCAGGCGCCAGAGGGCGTCGCGCAGGGTGCGGGCGGCGCCGAGCTGGCCTTCGGTGATCCGTACGGTGCCGGCGGGCAGCCGCAGCCGGGAGCGCGTGAGCCAGTCGGTGAGGTCGGACGGGCGGTGCAGCACTTCGAACCGGGCGTAGGGGCCGGGGCCGCCGGTGGTGAGCAGTTCCAGGCAGAGGGCGCCGGGGTCGAAGTGGAAGCGGGCGCCGGCGGCTGTGGTGAGGACCAGGCCGGTCGGGTGTTCCGCTGCGCCGTCTCCGTCGGTCATGTAACCAGGGTAGGTGGTTACGGACCCGGCGGTCGCGGCCGACCGTTGACGGCGGTGCTTGACGGCAGCCATTGACGGCAGCCATTGACGGCAGCCGTTGACGGCAGTCGTTAATGGCAAGCGACGGAACGCCCCAGGTGGGAGACTCGGGCCCATGACGACGCTCAAGGCGCAGCTGCAGGAGGACCTCACGGCTGCCATCAAGGACCGGGACGAGCTGCACTCGTCCACCATCCGGCTCACGCTTTCCGCCGTCACCAGCGAGGAGGTGGCGGGCAAGGAGAAGCGCGAGCTGTCCGACGCCGAGGTGCTGAAGGTGATCACCCGCGAGGCGAAGAAGCGCCGCGAGGCGGCCGAGGCCTTCGACCAGGCCGGCCGGGTGGAGCAGGCCGCGCGCGAGCGCGCCGAGGGCGAGGTGCTGGCGGGTTACCTGCCGAAGCAGCTCTCGGACGAGGAGCTGGCCGCGATCGTGGCCGCCGCCGTGGCCGAGAGCGGGGCGAGCGGTCCGCAGGCGATGGGCGCCGTGATGAAGCTGGTGAAGCCGAAGGTGGACGGTCTGGCCGAGGGCGGCCGGGTGGCCGCCGCGGTGAAGGCCGCGCTGCTCTGAGCTGCACGTCACCGCAGCCGTCACCGCCGCCGCGGTCGCCGCCGGCGCCGCAGTGACGGCCGTACCGCCGACACGGCGAAGGGGCGCCCTCCGGAAGATCCGGAGGGCGCCCCTTCGCCGTCGTACCGGGCGGTGCCGGGTCGGTCAGTGCCTGCCGCCGTTGCCGTTCCCGTTGCCATTGCCGTTACCGCCCCCGCCGATCATGCCCGGCGGGAGGGTGAACCCTCCCCCTATCACCCCACCGGGGTTACCGGGGTTCCCACCGCCCGGTGCGGGCGGCGGCGGGTTCTGGGCGCCCGGCTGCTGGGCGTTCGGGTCGGTCGTCGGGCTGGCGCCCGCCGGCGGGGTGGCCGGCTGGGGGTCCGGGATGTTGGTGGTCTGGATGGACTCCAGCGGCGAGCCCTTGAGCGCCTGGTTCATGGCCATCTGCCAGATCGGGCCGGGGCCGTCGGCGCCGAACACCTCGTCGAAGTGCTTGCCGCCGATGTTGATGTTCTTCATCTTGACGCCGCCGGCGGGGCCACCGAGCCAGACCGCGGTGGCCAGCGACGGGGTGTAGCCGTCGAACCAGGCGGCCTTCTTCTCGTCGGTGGTACCGGTCTTGCCGGCGATCTTGCGGCCGTCGTCGAGGCCGAGGGCGGCCGCGGTGCCCTTCTCGGTCACGTTGAGTAGGACGGTGTTGAGCGAGTCCGCGGTCGACTCGGAGAAGGCCTGGCTGCACTGGGACTGCGGGACCTTGAGGTCCTTGCCGTCCACCGTGGTGATCTTGTTGATCGCGATCGGGGTGCAGTACTTGCCGCGGGCGGCGAAGGTCGCGTAGACGTTCGCCATGGTCAGCGGGGAGAGCTCCAGGGTGCCGAGGACCATCGAGGGCACCTCCTGGAACTGGTCGCCCTTCGCCGACTGGGTGATGCCCAGCTTGTTGGCCATCTGCTTCATCGCGCAGAGGCCGACCTGCTGCTCCATCTGCACGAAGTACGTGTTGACCGAGAGCGCCATGGCCTGCTTGAGCTCGTACGGGCCGACCTCGCCGGTCGACTCGTTCTTCACCGTGGCCTTGGGCTTGTCGGTGTTCTTCCAGGTGCTGTTGCAGGTCGACATCTGGGGGTAGTCGATCTTGTTCTCGGACGGGAACGACTGGGTGTTCGACATCCCCGCCTCCAGCGCCGCCGCGGCGAGGATCGGCTTGAAGGTCGAACCGGTCTGGAAGCCGTTGCCGCCGCCCATCGAGGCGTCGACGTTGAGGTTGACGACGGTCTGGTTCTTGTTCGGGTCCAGGCCGTACGGGCGGGTCTGGGCCATCGCCAGGATCTTGCCGGAGCCGGGCTCCATCATGGTCGCCGCGGCCGACACCTGGTCGGTCACGTTGACCTTCTTGGTGACGGCGTTCTGGGCGGCGGCCTGCTTGTCCGGGTCCAGCGTGGTGTAGATGTTCAGGCCGCCGGTGTCCCACAGCTTCTTGCGGTCGTCGGCGTTCTTGCCGAAGGCCGGGTCCTGCTTGACCACGTGGCGTACGTAGTCGCAGAAGAAGCCCATGCCCGCCTGGGCGGTGATGCAGCCGTTCTGCGGGTCCTTGTACTTGAGACCCAGCGGGGCGGCCTTCGCCTCGGCCGCCTGCTGGGGGGTGATGTGCTTGTTCTCCAGCATCTTGTCGATGACGACGTTGCGGCGCTTCACCGTGTTGTCGGGGTAGCGCACCGGGTCGTACTGCGACGGGTTCTGGACCACGCCGGCGAGGGTGGCGGCCTCGGCGACGGTCAGGTCCTTGTTGCTCTTGCTGAAGTAGCGCTGGGACGCGGCCTCGACCCCGTAGGCCTGGTGGCCGTAGAAGGTGATGTTGAGGTAGTTGGTGAGGATCTGATCCTTGGTCAGGTCCTCCTCCAGCTTGATCGCGACCTTGAGCTCCTGGATCTTGCGGCCCAGGGTCTTGCGCTGCGCCTCCAGGACGGCCGCCTGGTCATCGCCGGCCTTCTCCACGTTGACGTTCTTGACGTACTGCTGGGTCAGCGTGGAGGCGCCCTGGGAGGCGGTGCCGCTCTCCGCGTTCTTGCCGACGGCGCGCAGGACGCCCTTGAGGTCGACGGCGCCGTGCTCGTAGAAGCGGGCGTCCTCGATGTCCACCTGGGCGTGCCGCATGAAGGGCGACATCTGGTCGGCGGTGAGGACGGTGCGGTCGCGCTCGTAGACCTTGGCGATCAGGCCGCCCTTGGCGTCGAAGATCTGGGTCGCCTGGGTGAGCGGCGGGGTCTTGAAGTCGTCGGGGATGTTCTGGAAGCTCTCCGCCGTGTCCTTGGCGGTCAGGCCCATGGCACCGACGGCAGGCAGGGCGAGGCCTGCCAGCAGGACTCCGGAGAGCACGCTGACGCCCAGGAACTTCACGCCGTTGCCGACGTGGTCCATCGGTGATCCGCCGCTCTTGCGTCGCGGAGCTCCGGGATTGCCTGGGGGCTGGGGTGCCGATGGGCGCTTCGGTGCCATGGGGAGAACCCTACGTCCCCGATTCCCGTACATCGGGGCAGGTGTTCGCCTAGGCTTGTCACAAGCTTGCGACAGCTTCGGTGCGTCAACATCGCTCACTCTTGTGAGTGCGGAGACTTGCCCGAATTGCTCACCCTTGTCCGGGTTTTGAGGCAGCTGTGGCCTGTTGTGTTCGAGTGAACGGTTGCGCTGCGTGACGGCGCCTGTGGCGAGAGTGGGGGCCTCGCGGCTCGCAAGTGCCGCGACCTGCGATCACTCCAACGAGTGAGATGACAGATACCCATAGTCCGATCGGGTCATTCGAGATTGAGCCCGAAGGGGCTGTTGCAAGCAGTCCATCTTCCGTAACGTCCTCAACTGGCAACGGTGAATATGCCGTTGCCGCCGTGGGGGAGCCTCGAATCATCGGGAGAGGACGGCGCCGGCATGGGCTGGGTTGACGACTGGAGTGCGCAGGCCGCCTGCCGCACGAGTGATCCGGACGAACTGTTCGTCCAGGGGGCGGCACAGAACCGGGCGAAGGCGGTGTGCAGTGGGTGCCCCGTCCGGACGGAGTGCCTCGCGGACGCGCTGGACAACCGGGTGGAGTTCGGGGTGTGGGGCGGGATGACGGAACGCGAGCGCCGGGCGCTGCTGCGCCGCCGCCCGACGGTCATGTCGTGGCGGAGGCTGCTGGAGACCGCCCGCACCGAGTACGAGGAGTCCCTCGCGACCGGCGTGATACTGACGGACTACGCCCAGGCGGGCTGACCCGGGCCGCACCTCGCGGTCCGGGGCTCCCCCCGTTCCGGCCCGGACCACCCGGCCGGAGTGCCCGGACCACTCGGACCGACCCCTACCCGGCCCGGCCCCCACCCGGCCCGGACTACGCCGCGCCCGGACTGCGTCGCGCCACCAGCCGGCCCCCACCGGCCACGGCCCGGACTACGCCGCGCCGCTGAGCCGGCCCCCGATGGCCCGCAGCCCGTCCAGGTCGTGGACGTCACCCGGCAGCGCGGCCACCTCCACGATCGGCACGTCCGGGTACACCGAGACGAACCGGTCCCGGGTCCGCCGCTCGCGCCCCATGATCTGCATCCGCTCGGCGTGCAGCCGCAGCAGTCCGGCCGCCAGCAGCTCCGCCTCCGGCGAGGCGTGCTCCGAGCCGTTCTCCTCCAGGGCCTCGGCCGCCGCCAGCGCCCGCTCCGCGGTGAGCTGCGGCGCGCCCGTGCTGTGCACCCGGTTGAGCACCAGTCCGGCCAGCGGCATCCGGTCCGCGGCGAGCCGGTCCACGAAGTACGCCGCCTCGCGCAGCGCGTCCCGCTCCGGCGCCGCCACCACCAGGAACGCCGTGCCCGGCGCCTTCAACAGCTGGTAGGTGCGGTCGGCGCGCTCGCGGAAGCCGCCGAACATCGAGTCCATCGCGCTGACGAAGGTCTGTACGTCGGTGAGCAGCTGGGCGCCGAAGATCTTGCCCAGGGTGCCGGTGAGCAGGCCCATCCCGGCGTTGAGGAAGCGCATCGCGCTGCGGCCGCCGACCTTGGCGGGCGCGGTCAGGATCCGGATCACCCGGCCGTCCAGGAAGGACCCGAGCCGGTTGGGGGCGTCCAGGAAGTCCAGTGCCGAGCGGGACGGCGGGGTGTCCACGACGATGAGGTCCCACTCCTCGGCGGCGCGCAGCTGCCCGAGCTTCTCCATCGCCATGTACTCCTGCGTGCCCGCGAAACCGGCCGACAGGGACTGGTAGAACGGGTTCTCCATGATCGCCTTGGCCCGTTCGGGCTCGGCGTGGGCCAGCACGACCTCGTCGAAGGTCCGCTTCATGTCGAGCATCATGGCGTGGAGCCGGCCGTCCCCGGCCACCCCCTTGACCACCCGGGGGGTGTTGTCCAGCTCGGTCAGACCCATGGACTGGGCCAGCCGCCGGGCCGGGTCGATGGTCAGCACCACGACCTTGCGGCCGCGTTCGGCGGCCCGCAGGCCGATCGCCGCGGCGGTGGTGGTCTTGCCGACGCCGCCGGAGCCGCAGCAGACGATGATCCGGGTCTTCGGGTCGTCGATCAGCTCGTCCACCGCGAGCCGGTTGCCGCTGCCGCCACCCCGGCCGACGCCACCACCACCCCGGCCCTCGCCGCCGCCAACGCCACTGCCGCCGCCAACGCTGCCGCTGCTGCCGTTCGCCGGAGTCACGCCGCCCCCTGCCGCTTGAGTTCGCCCGCCAGCCGGTACAGCCCGCCGAGGTCCACGCCCTCGCCCAGCAAGGGGAGTTCGTACGTCGGGAGCCGCAGCTGCTGCAGGTCGGCCCGTTGCGCCCGCTCCAGTTCGACCCGTTCGGCGTGCTCCCTGGCCTGCTCCAGCAGCGGGTCGATCAGCGGCTCGACCGCCGCCCGGACCGTCTCCGCCTTGCGCGAGCGCCCGCCCAGCCCGGCCTCGCCGAGCGCCAGCGCGACCTCCTCGCGGTGGTCCCCGTCCACCGCGGCCACCGCGGCCGCGTCCAGCAGTGGGGGCCGGACCATGTTGACCATCACCCCGCCCACCGGGAGCTTCGCCTCGCGCAGTTCCGCGAAGCCGTCGACCGTCTCCTGCACCGGCATCTCCTCCAGCAGGGTGACCAGGTGCACCGCCGTCTCCGGGGACCGCAGCACCCGCATCACGGCCTGCGCCTGGGTGTGTATCGGGCCGATCCGGGCCAGCCCGGCGACCTCGGAGTTGACGTTCAGGAACCGGGTGATCCGCCCGGTCGGCGGGGCGTCCATCACCACCGCGTCGTAGCGCCGCCGCCCGTCCGGGCCCTTGCGGCGGGCCGCCTCGCAGGCCTTGCCGGTGAGCAGCACGTCCCGTACGCCGGGGGCGACGGTGGTGGCGAAGTCGACGAAGCCGACCTTCTGCAGCGCCTTGCCGGCCCGGCCGAGCTTGTAGAACATCTCCAGGTACTCGAGCAGCGCCAGCTCGGTGTCGATCGCCAGTGCGAGCACCTCGCCGGGCCCGCCCTCGCCGGCCGGCAGCCCCAGTTGGGGGCGGGAGACCGAGGCGATCCGGCGCTCCTCGTAGGGGAGGGCGGCGATCCCGAACAGCTCGGCGATGCCCTGCCGCCCCTCGACCTCGATCAGCAGCACCCGACCGCCGTCGGCGGCCAGGGCCAGCGCCAGCGCGGCGGCCAGCGTGGTCTTCCCGGTGCCGCCCTTGCCGCTGACCACGTGCAGTCGGACCCCCTCCCAGTCGGGGTCGCGCCGGGTCGCCTGGCCGGGGGTGCGTGCCACGCTGCGTCTCCGTCCGTCTCCGTCCCTGCGGGCGCCCCTCCTGCGGGGTGCCCCTGCCGAGGGGGCCGCTCGCGGACGAGGGCGCCCCTCCACGAGGGTGCCGCTCCGTACGGACGCCCCTCCCTGCGGGTGCCCCCTCGCGAGGACGCCCTCTCGCGAGGGTAACCAGGGAGCGCTCCCGATGCCCGGAGCACCTGGGGTGCCAGGACTGAATCATGCCCCCTTTGTGCTCCACCTCACACGCCGGTCGGCGAGGGCCCGTACGGCGGCCCGTACGGCGGCTGCGCGGCGGCCCGTACGGCGGCCCGGGCGGCGGCGATCGCCGGGACACCTCGTCTAGAGTCTGGCCATGACCAAGTGGGAATACATGACGGCGCCCCTGCTGGTGCACGCCACCAAGCAGATCCTGGACAACTTCGGCGAGGACGGCTGGGAGCTGGTCCAGGTCGTGCCCGGCCCGAACCCGGAGCAGCTGGTGGCCTACTTCAAGCGGGAGAAGAACGCATGAGCAAGGTCGAGTCGAAGCTCGCCGAGCTGGGCCTGACCCTGCCGCCGGTGGCCGCCCCGGTCGCCGCCTACGTGCCGGCCGTCCGGGCCGGTGAGTTCGTGTTCACCTCCGGCCAGCTGCCGGTCGTCGGCGGCAAGCTGGTGAGCACCGGCAAGGTCGGTGCCGAGGTGTCCCCGGAGGAGGCCAAGGAGCTCGCGCAGACCTGCGCGCTGAACGCCCTGGCCGCCGTGAAGTCGGTGATCGGCGACCTGGACCTGATCGAGCAGGTCGTGAAGGTGGTCGGCTTCGTCGCCTCCGCCCCCGACTTCATCGGCCAGCCCGCCGTGATCAACGGTGCCAGCGAGCTGCTCGGTACCGTGCTGGGCGAGGCCGGTGTGCACGCCCGCAGCGCCGTCGGCGTCGCGGTGCTGCCGCTGGACGCCCCGGTCGAGGTCGAGCTCCAGGTGCGCGTCAAGAGCGCCTGACCCCGAGCGTGATCACGAAGGCGGGGTCGGGCCTGTCCAACCCCGCCTTCGTGCGCTTAGCATCCGGGCATGGACCATCGAGCAACGACGCTCCCGATGCCGCCCGGCTGGCCTGCCCGGATCCGGGCGGTCGACTCCGGCCTGCTCACCCCGGCGGTGGCCAGACCCGCCGCGACGGTCGTGCTGCTGCGCGACGCCGCCGACGGGCCGGAGGCCTACCTGCTGCGCCGCCGCACCTCGATGGCCTTCGCGGCCGGGATGTACGCCTACCCGGGCGGCGGGGTGGACCCGCGGGACGCCGAGGTCGAGACCGGCTGGGCCGGGCCCTCGCCCGAGGAGTGGGCGCAGCGGCTCGGGGTGGACGCCCGGACGGCGCGGGCGGTGGTCTGCGCGGCGGTGCGCGAGACCTTCGAGGAGGCCGGCGTGCTGTTGGCCGGACCGGACCCGGAGAGCGTCGCCGCGCCGCGCGACTGGTCCGCGGAGCGGGCCGCGCTGGAGGCGCACGAGCTGTCCTTCGCCGAGTTCCTGCGGGACCACGGCCTGGTGCTGCGCAGTGACCTGCTGGGCGGCTGGGCCCGCTGGATCACCCCGGAGTTCGAGGAGCGGCGCTACGACACCTGGTTCTTCGTCGCCGCCCTGCCGGCCGGGCAGCGCGCGGCGCTGGAGGTCGGCGAGGCCGACCGGGTCGCCTGGCTGACGCCCGCCGAGGCGGTCCGGGGGCACCGGGAGGGCCGGTTCGGCATGCTGCCGCCGACGGTCACGGTGCTGCGGGAGCTGTCGTCGGTGCGGACCACCGCCGAGGCACTGGACGCGGCCGCCGACCGGGTGCTGGAGCCGGTGCTGGGCCGGGCCGAGGTCCGCGGCGACCGGATGACGGTCCGCTGGCCCGGGTACGACGAACTGACCATCGACGGGGAGTTCCCCGCCGAGGAATCCTGACCCCCTCCGTACGAGGACCCCTCCGTACGGACCCCCTCGTACCAACCGCTGTACGAACCCCTCGTACGACCCTCGTACGACCCCTGGTACGAACCGTTGCACGACGACTTCGAGAGACGCCGACCGGAAAGGACCGACGACCGATGGACCACGACGATGTGGCTCGCCGGACGGCCCCCGAGCTGCCCGCCCGCCGAGTGATCCCCCGTTCCGCGGCCTGTGACGGTCCGGTCCCGTTCGTCGAGGTCGCCCAGCGCGCCCTCGTCCGGGCCCTGCCGCTGCGGGCCCTGCACCGCGGCCTGGAGGGCAACCGGTGAGCGGGCGGAGCGGACGGAGCGGGCGGATCGTCGAGGGGCGCGTGGCGGCATGAGCGGAGTCCTGCCGGGCGACCCCGCCGCGGTGGTGGGCGGGGAGGCCACCGCCCGGGCGCTGTGCGTGCTGGCGCCGAACCCGTCGCCGATGACCCTGGACGGCACCAACACCTGGCTGCTCTCCGAGCCCGGCTCGGACCTCGCGGTGGTGATCGACCCCGGCCCGCTGCACGAGGGCCACCTGCGCCGGGTGCTCGACCTCGCCGAGGAGCGCGGCAAGCGGATCGCGCTCACCCTGCTGACCCACGGCCACGCCGACCACTCCGAGGGCGCGGCCCGGTTCGCCGAGCTGACCGGCACCGAGGTGCGGGCCCTGGACCCGGCGCACCGGCTGGGCTCCGAGGGCCTGGTCGGCGGCCAGCGGCTGGACGTCGGCGGCCTCGACCTGCGGGTGGTCGCCACCCCCGGCCACACCTCGGACTCGCTGACCTTCCACCTGCCGGACGACGGCGCGGTCCTCACCGGGGACACCGTGCTCGGCCGCGGCACCACGATGGTCGCCCACCCGGACGGCCGGCTCGGGGACTACCTGGACTCGCTGCGCCACCTGCACACGATGGCCTCCGCGCACGGCGTGCGGACGGTGCTGCCCGGCCACGGTCCGGTGCTCGCGGACGCGCTGGGCGCGGTCGACTACTACCTGGCGCACCGGGCCACCCGGCTCGCCCAGGTGGAGACCGCGGTCGAGGCGGGCTGCCGGACGGCCGCCGAGGTGGTCGCCCGGGTCTACGCGGACGTGGACCGGGCGCTCTGGCCGGCCGCCGAGCTGTCGGTGCGGGCCCAGCTGGAGTACCTGGAGGACCACGGGCTGATCCCGGACCAGGGCTGACCCCGGACCGGCCCCGGACCGGTCCGGGAACGCCGAAGGGCCCGTCCGGCTCGGACGGGCCCTTCGCAGTGCTCGGAGCGTCAGCGCGAGCGGCGCGACAGCCGCTCGACGTCCAGCAGGACCACCGCGCGTGCCTCCAGCTTCAACCAGCCGCGGCCGGCGAAGTCGGCGAGCGCCTTGTTGACCGTCTCGCGGGAGGCGCCGACCAGCTGGGCCAGCTCCTCCTGGGTGAGGTCGTGGGCGACGTGGATGCCCTCCTCGGACTGCACGCCGAAGCGGCGGGAGAGGTCCAGCAGGGCCTTGGCGACACGCCCGGGCACGTCGGAGAAGACCAGGTCGGACATCACGTCGTTGGTCCGGCGCAGTCGGCGGGCGATGGCCCGCAGCAGCGCGATGGAGACCTCGGGGCGGGCGTGCAGCCAGGGCTGCAGGTCACCGTGGCCGAGGCCGAGCAGCTTGACCTCGGTCAGCGCGCTGGCGGTGGCGGTGCGCGGGCCCGGGTCGAACAGCGACAGCTCGCCGATCATCTCGCTGGGGCCGAGCACGGCCAGCATGTTCTCGCGGCCGTCCGGCGAGGCACGGTGCAGCTTGACCTTGCCCTCGGCGACGACGTACAGCCGGTCGCCCGGGTCGCCCTCGTGGAACAGCGACTCACCACGGGCGAGGGTGACCTCGGTCATGGAAGCGCGCAGCTCGCCGGCCTGTTCGTCGTCGAGTGCCGCGAAGAGTGCGGCGCGCCGCAGAACGTCGTCCACGTGCTTCCTCCTTCTCGGCCGTCCGGCGGGTGGGCCGTCCGGCGCAAGTTCCGTTCAGTGTTCTGCATCACCAAGCATGGCGCATGTCGCTCCGATCATATGAGGAGGGGGTGTGTCCGGGTGTGCCGTGCGGGGCCATTCGTACCGGCGGGTCACGGGGCGGGGCGCCCGGCGGCGGCCGTCCGGTCGCCTTCCCGCCCGTCCTGATCGAAGAGGGAGTCGCCCACGGCGGTGCGGGCGGAGAGGACGGCGTGCCCGGCCCGGTGGGCGCTGGTCAGGCCGGCCGTACGCAGGGCGGTGAGGTGCTGGGAGACGGCGGCCGGGGACAGTCCGGTCCGGCGGGCCAGCTCGGTGGTCGAGGCCGGGGAGTCCAGTTCGGCCAGCAGCCGGGCCCGGGAGCGGCCGAGGACGGCGGCCAGCGCGTCGGTGCGCGCGGCCGAGCCCGGGCGCTCCTCCCAGAGCGCGGCCGTGCCGCGCGCCGGGTAGACCAGCTGCGGCGGGTCCGGCGGCAGCACCCGGGTGAGCACCCGCGGCCAGGCGAAGGCCGAGGGGACCAGCAGCAGTCCGGCCGCGGCGTTCAGCCGGTTCACCGCGCAGTGGCGGTCCTCCAGCCGCAGTGCGGTGCCGTCCCAGCGGACCGTCCCGTGCAGGTCGTCCAGCATCCGCGCGCTGCCGTGCTCGGCGGCCTGCCGGGAGCGGTGGAAGACGTCCGCGGCCAGCAGCGCGCTGATCCGGGCCCAGTACGGGGCGAGCGCCAGCTCCCAGTACGCCTCGATCTCGGCGGCCAGCCGGGGCAGCTGGCCCGCCGGGTCGCGGTGCAGCGGTTCCAGGCCGGCGGGCAGCCGGCCGCCGGCCTCGGCGGCCAGGATGTCGAGGTCGGCGCGGACCTGCCCGGCGCCGGTCGCGGTGATCGCGGCCAGCTCCTCGGCGAGGGTGGTCGAGCAACCCGCCGGGGCGGGGTTGAGGAAGTCGGGCAGGTGGCCCTCGGGCGGGACCATCGCGGCCAGTCGTCCCCGGTCCAGTCCGGCGGCGGCCAGCCGTCCGCGCACCTGGCCGGCCCAGCGGCGGTGCAGCGCGGGGACGGGGGAGCGGGCCAAGGCGCGCAGGCTGGTCACCACCTCCTGCATCGGGCTGACCGCGAACCGGGTCAGCGCCAAGTCCTGGGTGGAGAAGTGGAGTTCCGTCCGCACGCCGCAGCCCCCTTCGGAAGATTCGGCCCCAGCTTAATCACTGGTGGCGGGCCCGGAGCGGGGCGCAGGATGCCTGCGTTCCCACCGATCCGTACGAAAGCCGGTGACCACCATGTCCACCACCCCCGAGGCCCGCGAGCGGGCGCTGCGGCTGCGCGAACTCCTCGCGGAGGGCGTGCTCGTCCTGCCCAACGCCTGGGACGCGGGCAGCGCCGCGGTGATCGCCTCGGCCGGCGCCCGGGCCATCGCCACCACCAGCGGCGGCGTCTCCTGGTCGCTCGGACACGGCGACGGCCAGCGGATGGACCGGGCGGCAGCGGTCGCGGCGGCCCGCCGGGTCGTCGCCGCGGTGGACCTGCCGGTCACCGTCGACGCCGAGGGCGGCTACGGGCCGCTGCCCGCCGACGTGGCCGCGACCGTCACCGAACTGGTCGGCGCCGGCGCGGCCGGGGTCAACCTGGAGGACTCGACGGCCGTCGGCGGGCCGCTGTTTCCGGTGGCCGAGCAGGCCGAGCGGCTGCGCGCGGCCCGGACGGCGGCCGCGGCGGCCGGACTGCCCGAGCTGCTGGTCAACGCCCGGACCGACGTCTTCCTGTTCGGACTGGGCGGGCTCGACGACGTCCTGGCCCGGGCCGAGGCCTACGCGCAGGCGGGCGCCGACGGCCTGTTCGTCCCCGGGCTGCTGGACCTCGGCACCCTCACCGAGCTGTGCCGGCGCTCCCCGCTGCCGGTGAACGCGATGGCCGGGCCGGGCGGGCCGACCGTCGCCGAGCTGGCCGCCACCGGGGTACGGCGGATCAGCGTCGGCACCGGCCTCGCCCAGGCCGCGTACACGGTGGCCCACCGGGCCGCCGTCGAGCTGCTCGGCGCCGGGACGCTGACGGAGCTCGACGGGGCGCTCGGCTTCGGGGAGCTGAACGTGCTCTACTGACCCGCTACCGGTCGGTACGGGCCGTACGGGCCGTACAGCCCGGTAGCGGCCTGCAGGCTCTGTGAGAGCTCAGCCCGTGAAGCCCAGCCCGGCCAGGCTCTGCTCGATCCGGGCACGGTGGGCGGCCTCCCAGTCGTCCAGGGTCTCGGCGGCCTCCTTGGCCAGCTTGGCCCGGGCCGCCTCCAGGACCGCCGTCCGCTCGGCGGCGGGCACCGCCACGACGCCCTCCTCGTCGGCCACCACGATGTCGCCGGGGGCCACCAGCACGCCGCCGCAGCGCACCGGGACGCCGTGGGCGCCCAGCTGCTTCTTGGCGCCGGGGATCGGGATGACGCCCCGGGCGACCACCGGGAAGCCCAGGTCGCGGACCTCGGCGAGATCCCGGATCAGGCCGTCGGCCACGAAGGCGGCGACGCCCCGGCGCTGGGCCACCGCGCAGACGTTGCCGCCGGCCAGCGCGTAGTCCAGGTCGCCGGACTCCACCACGATCACCGCGCCGGGCTCGGCCCGGTAGATCGCGGCGTGCAGCATCAGGTTGTCGCCGGGCGGGCACTGCACGGTGAAGGCCGGTCCGGCCACCCGGGGCATGCCCGCCCACAGCGGGCGCAGTCCGATGTCCATGACCCGGGCGCGGCCCAGGACGTCGGCCAGGGCGGTGGTGGGAATGTCCGCAAAGTCCTTGAAGTCCCCGTCCATGCTTCCTCTTTCCTCGATCGTTCCCTCGATGGTCGGACGATCGGAAGACTAGAACGGGCCGGTCGACGGAGCACCGGAACCCTGGCGCCCGTTCGGCCCGTACGCGCCGGCACCCCGCCCGCCACGTCCTCGGCCGACCCGGAGCACGGCCGTCCGCTCTTCCTCCTTGATCCGCCCCAAGCGGTCCGCCGCTCGGCGTAGCCTTCGTGCATGGCAGAGAGCAAGGCCCGGAAGACCGCGACCAAGCCGGCCGCGGAGCCCGCTGCGAAGACGGCCGCGAAGAAGACGGCGGCCGCGAAGACGGCGGTGAAGCCGAGGAAGCCCGAGTCGCACCTGGCGATGGTGCGGCGGGCCCGGCGGATCAACCGCGAGCTGGCGGAGCTGTACCCGTACGCCCACCCGGAGCTGGACTTCGAGAACCCGTTCCAGCTGCTGGTGGCCACCGTGCTGTCGGCGCAGACCACCGACCTGCGGGTGAACCAGACCACCCCGGCGCTGTTCGCGAAGTACCCGACGCCCGAGGACATGGCGGCGGCGAACCCGGAGGAGCTGGAGGAGATCATCCGCCCGACCGGTTTCTTCCGGAACAAGGCGAAGTCGCTGATCGGCCTCTCGACCGCGCTGCGCGACGAGTTCGGCGGTGAGGTCCCGGGTCGGCTGGCCGACCTGGTGACCCTGCCCGGGGTCGGTCGCAAGACCGCCAACGTGGTGCTCGGCAACGCCTTCGGAGTCCCCGGGATCACCGTGGACACCCACTTCGGGCGGCTGGCCCGCCGGTTCGGCTGGACCACCGAGGACGACCCGGTGAAGGTCGAGCTGGCCGTCGCCGAGATCTTCCCGAAGTCGGAGTGGACGATGCTGTCGCACCGCGTGGTCTTCCACGGCCGGCGGATCTGCCACTCCCAGAAGCCCGCCTGCGGGGCCTGCCCGATCGCGCCGCTCTGCCCCGCATACGGGGAGGGCGAGCTGGATCCGGAGAAGGCCCGCAAGCTGCTCAAGTACGAGATGGGCGGCCAGCCCGGCCAGCGGCTCAGGCCGCCGTCGGACTTCCCCGGCGAGGCTGCCGCCCGCGCCGACGCGACCGCCCACCAGGGGCGGGTCGCGGACCAGGGGGTGGAAGCGTGACCGAGGGTGTTGTCGAGCGGAACGACCTGCCGGGCTGGCTGGAGCCGGTCCGGGACGCGGCCGAGCGGGTGCTGCCGGAGCAGCTGAGCCGCTTCCTGCCGCCGAGCGAGGGCGGTCGGGCGGCGGCGGTGCTGATGCTGTTCGGCGAGGGCCCGGACGGGCCGGACCTGCTGCTGATCGAGCGGGCCCGCTCGCTGCGCTCGCACGCCGGCCAGCCGTCCTTCCCGGGCGGCGCGCTGGACCCGGAGGACGGCGACCCGGACGGCTCCGGCCCGATCGCGGCGGCGCTGCGCGAGGCCTGGGAGGAGACCGGCCTGGACCCGGCCGGGGTGCAGGTCTTCGCCGCGCTGCCCCGGCTGTACATCCCGGTGAGCCGCTTCGTGGTCACCCCGGTGCTGGGCTGGTGGCGCGAGGAGTCGCCGGTGCGGCCGGTGGACCGGGGCGAGACCGGCGCGGTGTTCCGGGTGACGATCGCCGACCTCGCCGACCCGGCGAACCGGGTCCGGCTGCGGCACCCGTCCGGGCACGTCGGGCCGGCCTTCGCGGTGGCCGGGCGGCTGGTCTGGGGGTTCACCGCCGGGGTGATCGACCGGGTGCTGCACCACAGCGGGCTGGAGCGGCCGTGGGACCCGTCCCGGGTCGTCGACCTCTCGGACGACGCCCTGGCGCTCGTCCAGGGCGACCTCGAGCACTCCCGGGTCCTGCCGGGCGGCGGCGCCGACGGCTCGTGACGGACCGTCGGCGCGGCACGGTCGCGAAGCGTGGGAGGGTGTCGGAGTGAACGTGCTGGATGTGCTGCTGGTCCTCGCCGCCGTCGGATTCGCCATTTCGGGCTACCGGCAGGGCTTCGTGGTGGGCGTCCTGTCGCTGGTCGGCTTCCTCGGCGGCGGCCTGCTGGCCGTCCAGCTGCTGCCGCTGCTGCTCGACCACCTCAGCCCCGGCACCACGGCCTCGGTGGTGGCCGTGGTGGTGGTGATCGTCTGCGCCGCGATCGGCCAGGCGGTCACCGCGCACTACGGCTGGAAGCTGCGCGGCCACATCGACCGCCGTCCGGCCCGGGTGCTGGACGCGTCCGGCGGCGCGGTGGTCAACGTGATCTCGATGCTGCTGGTCGCCTGGCTGATCGGCTCCGCGCTGGCCGGCACGTCCCTGCCGACGGTCTCCAAGCAGGTCCGCTCCTCGGCGATCCTCAGCGGCGTCCAGGAGGCGCTGCCGGGTGACGCGCCGAACTGGTTCTCCGACTTCTCCAAGGTGCTCGCCCGCAACGGCTTCCCGCAGGTCTTCAACCCCTTCGAGCACGAGCCGATCACCCAGGTCGACACCCCGGACCCGGCGCTGGCCAACAGCCCGGCGGTGGCCCGGGCGCGGCAGAGCCTGGTCAAGGTGGTCGGCACCGCGACCTCCTGCGGCAAGACCCTGGAGGGCAGCGGCTTCGTCTTCGCCCCGCACCGGGTGATGACCAACGCCCACGTGGTGGGCGGCGTCGACGAGCCGACCGTGCAGATCGGCGGCGTCGGCCAGCTGTACGACGCCACGGTGGTCCGCTACGACTGGCAGCGCGACATCGCCGTCCTGGACGTGCCCAAGCTCAACGCGCCCGCACTGACCTTCGCGGGCGAGGCGAGGACCAACGACAGCGCGATCGTCGCGGGCTTCCCCGAGAACGGCGCCTTCAACGTCCAGCCCGCCCGCATCCGCGGCCGGATCCAGGCCAACGGCCCGGACATCTACCACCGCGGCCAGGTGGTGCGCGACGTCTACTCGGTGCGCTCGCTGGTCCGCCAGGGCAACAGCGGCGGCCCGCTGCTCACCCCGGACGGCCAGGTGTACGGCGTGGTCTTCGCCAAGTCCCTGGACAGCGCCGACACCGGGTACGTGCTGACCTCGGCCGAGGTGCGCGAGGACGCGACGGCGGGCAGCACCGCGAGCGGCCGGGTGGACACCCAGGGCTGCGCGCTCTGAGACCGCGCCCCGAAACCGCGGGGCCCGCCGGTGCGGGATCCGTCGTACCGTCAGGCCGCCCTGGTAGCCTCGGCGGCGCTCACCCGTTCGGCTCAACCGGGTTGCCGTCCCGGAGTGAGTCAACGGGAGGTCGTGGTAGTCCGATGATGGGTCATTCGCACGCGGTGAGCGGGGCGATGCTGTACGCGGCCTCGGCCCCGTTCCTGCCCCCGCTGCTGCTGCACACCACGCTGCAGCCGGCGGACATACTGATGGGCACGGTGCTGTGCGCGGGCGCGGCACTGCTGCCGGACCTCGACCACCACGACGGTTCGATCGCCAACTTCCTCGGCCCGCTCTCCAAGGCGCTCTGCCGCTTCGTGGCCTGGGCCTCCGGCGGGCACCGGCACGCCACCCACTCGCTGCTGTTCGTCGCGCTGATGGGCGGCGGCACCTGGGCCGGCGTCACCTTCCTGGGCCGCTACTTCACCCTCACGGTGACGTTCTTCCTGCTGGCACTGGCGGTCAAGGCGCTGCGGCTCTGCCCGCCGAGCAACGGCCCGGAGGCGTGGATCACCGTCATCGGCCTGGCCGCGCTCGGCACCTTCGGGATGAACACCTGGATGCCCAACGCGCCCGGCTGGCTGCCGTACGCGGTCGGGCTGGGCACGCTGGCGCACCTGCTGGGCGACTGCCTGACCAAGAAGGGCGCGCCGCTGCTGTGGCCGCACAAGGAGCGCTACGAGATCGTGCTGATCAAGCGCAGCGGCAACAACGTCGAGACCAAGGTGCTGGTGCCGATCATGTCGGTGGCGACCTTCGTGCTGCTCTGGTTCACGGCGCTGTCACCGCAGATCGTGAACTAGGCGCAGAACGTGAACTAGCCGCAGAACGTGAATCAGCCGCAGAGCGTGAACTGAACGGCGGCCGGAAGCGGCGCGGGGCCTCAGGTCTCGCGCCGCAGCCGTGCGCCCACCCACCGGGCGCGCCGGCCGAGGATGCGCGGGATGCCCAGCTGCCGCTGCGCCCCGCGCTGGCGGCGGTCGAGGCCCTCGAAGCCGAGGTCCTCCGCCCGGTCCGGGAGGTGTGCGGGGCGCTGGGGACTGTTGTGGCGTCGGCCGCGCGGGGCGTCGTCGCGATCGGGCATCCAGGTCATACCGGAATGGATGCCCCTGGGCCGGAGGGAGTAACCGCCCGGGTGCGCCGAAACTGGCCCATGCGCATGTCATATGAGCGCAACATCAAGGGAGTTGGGACTTCCGACCCCTTCCGGGAGCCCTGGGGAGGGCCCTCCGGTCGTCACTCCTTGTGGCGACCGACCCAGTCCAGCAGCTCCGCCGTGAACTCCTCCGGAGCCTCCTCGTGCGGGAAGTGCCCGACCCCCGGCAGCAGTCGCCAGCGGTACGGCGCCGCCACGTACTCGCCGCCGCCCAGCGCGGTGTGCGACAGCAGCACCGGGTCCGCGGCGCCCTGGACGTGCAGGGTCGGTGCGGTGATCGGCTTCTTCATCCGGCGGGCGAACTGGATGCCGTCCGGCCGGGCCATCGAGCGCAGCAGCCAGCGGTACGGCTCGATCGAGCAGTGCGCGGTGCTGGGGATCTGGATCGCCTGCCGGTACGCGTGCACCGCCGCCCCGTCCAGCTTGTTCGGCCCGGCCCACTCGTCCAGGTAGCGGCCCACCAGCGCCGCGTCGTCGGCGACCAGGCGGCGTTCCGGTATCCACGGCCGCTGGAAGCCCAGGACGTGGTCGAAGGCGGCGATCTGCTTGCGGTCCGTCAGCAGCGCCCGGCGCAGGTCCCGGGGGTGCGCCGCGGAGACCGCGGTGAGGCTCTGGATCACCGAGGGGCGCATCACCGCCGCCACCCAGGCCAGGGTGCCGCCGGAGGCGTGCCCCACCAGGTGCGCGCGGCGCTCGCCGAGCGAGCGGATCACCCCGGTGATGTCCAGGGCGAGGTTGCCCGGGTCGTAGCCGCGCGGGGTGCGGTCGCTGCCGCCGATGCCGCGCAGGTCGAGCGCCACGGCGCGGTAGCCGGCCTCGGCCAGCGCGGTCAGCTGGTGGCGCCAGGCCCACCAGTACTCGGGCCAGCCGTGCACCAGCAGCACCAGTGGGCCGGAGCCCAGCTCGGTGATGTGGAAACGGGCGCCGTTGGCCGCCAGGTCGCGGTGCTTCCACGGACCGGACTGCCGGATGCTCCACGCCTCGGCAGCGGCGTCCTCGGACCGCCCGGGGGCGGCGGCGCCCTCGGCGGCCTCCGGGCCGGTCTCCGGGCCGCCCTCGGGCCCCGAGGCGGGGCCGGAGACGGCGGACGGCTGCGCGGGAGCGGGCTTCTGGTCGAGCGGCATACCGAGAGCGTGTCACATCCGTGCGAAGGACACGTGCCCGGCACTCGCTGCGGGCGGGTCCGGGCACGTACGGGCGGGGGCGGTTACGGGATGCGGCCCAGGCCCCGGTCGATCTCCTCCTGGGTGGCCGGGCGCGGCCGGGCGTTCCTCAGCACCTCGGCGGTCTTCTGGGCGCCCTCGATGGTGCGCTCCGGCTTCTGGATCTTCTTGAAGAAGCGCCCCGCCAGCAGGAAGAGGACGGCGGCGAGCACCCAGTAGGCGGCTGCCACGATGAGGAAGGACCAGCCGAGCGACAGGCCCAGCGCGTGGATGCCGAAGGCGAACGCGGCGCTCAGCATCGGAACGGAGAACAGCAGCACCACGGCGGCGACGGCGCCCGAGACACCGCCGGCGACGCCGCGCTTGACGTCCGCCTTGATCTCGGACTTGGCGAGCGCGATCTCGTCGTGGACGAGTGCGCTCAGGTCGGCGGTGGCCGCCGCGAACAGCTGCCCCACCGAACGCTCGCCCTCGTAGGGCGCCCGGCCGTTGCTGGACGGGTCTGCGGCTCCTGTGGGCATCAGCGGTTCTCCTCTGCGGCTGTTGCGGCGTGACGCCGTCGCGGGGCGCGGTTTCCGGGGCCGGTGGGGGATCCGGAGGCGTCAGTGGTGTGTCGACAGCTCAGAATCATGCCCCTACCGGTCAGTCGGACACCACTCCGGGGCCCCGCCGGAGGGACGTGTCCTGGCTTCGGAAGGCGGCCGCGGGGTGCGGCGCGGGGTGCGGTGCGGGGTGGAGTGCGGTGCGGTGCGACGCGCGGTGCGACGCGGGGTGCAGCGCGGTGCGGGGCCCCTCGGTGGGGCTCAGCGGTCGCTGCCGGGACCTTCGCCCGGCCGGGGCCGGGGTGCCTCGGCGAGCGCCGCCCGGTCGGCGGTCCGGGCCCGCCAGGCCGGATCGTCCTGCTGGTAGACGTCCGGGATGCCGTCGCCGTCCTCGTCCCGGTCCTCCTCCTCGCACAGGGCGCGGTAGTGCCGGTTGCGCAGCTTGAGCAGCACGGTGGCGACCACCGCGCAGAGCAGCGAGCCGACCAGGACGGCCGTCTTGGAGCGGTCGGCCAGCGCCAGGTCGTCCGGGAACGCCAGTTCGCTGATCAGCAGCGAGACGGTGAAGCCGATCCCGGCGAGCACCGAGACGGCGAACAGGTCGGCCCACTTGAGCTGGGGGTTCAGCTCGGCCCGGGTGAACCGGGCGGCCAGCCAGGTGCCGCCGAATATGCCCACCGTCTTGCCGACCAGCAGGCCGATCACGATGCCGAGCGGCGCGGCCTGGGTGAACACCTCGCGCAGGGCCGGGCCGGAGATCGTCACCCCGGCCGCGAACAGCGCGAACACCGGGACGGCCAGTCCGGCCGAGAGCGGGCGGACCAGGTGCTCGATGTGCTCGCCGGGGGAGTGCTGCTCGTCGCCCTCCCGGTGGCAGCGCAGCATCAGGCCCATCGCGACACCGGCGACGGTGGCGTGGACGCCGCTCTCGTGCATCAGCGCCCAGACCACGAGGGCCAGCGGCACGAACAGGTACCAGCCCTTCACCCCGCGCCGGTGCAGGAACCAGAACAGCACCAGACCGGCGAAGGCCAGGCCGAGCGCCCAGAACTTGATCCCGGAGCTGTAGAAGACCGCGATGATCAGGATCGCGATCAGGTCGTCGACCACGGCCAGGGTCAGCAGGAAGGCGCGCAGCGCGGAGGGCAGGTGACTGCCGACCACGGCCAGCACCCCGAGGGCGAAGGCGATGTCGGTGGCGGTCGGGATGGCCCAGCCGCCGGGGTGGCCGCCGCTGCCGGAGTTGACCAGGGCGAACAGGATCGCGGGCAGGGCGACGCCGCAGACGGCGGCGATCACCGGCAGCAGCGCGGCGCTCGGGGTGCGCAGCTCGCCCGCGACGAACTCGCGCTTGAGCTCGATGCCGGCCACGAAGAAGAAGACCGTCAGCAGGCCGTCCTTGGCCCAGTTGGCCAGGGTGAGGTCGAGGTGGAGCGGAGCGGAGGGGCCGATCCGGTGGTCGAGCACGCTCTCGTACGCGTTCGGCCAGACGTTGGCCCAGATCAGCGCGACCACGGCGGCGGCCAGCAGCAGCATCCCGCCGACCGTCTCGGTGCGCAGGGCGTTGGTGACGAAGGTGCGCTCGGGCAGCGACAGCCGGCCGAGGAACTGCCGGCGGCGGGTCGTCGGCTCGTGGGCGGGCGGCTGGTCGGTCACGGGGACCTCCTGGGGCTGGGAGCGGCAAACGGATGCACGGGTGGTGCAGTTGCCGACCAGACTTCCCGGCGCGCCCTGTGACGCCCGCGGATCCTGTCAAGGGCCTTGATGCGTCCTTAACAGTCTAGCGGGACGTTCGGGTGACATCCGGATTGTCCTAGTAAATGACTTAAGCCCTGGGGGCCGCTACTGCACTCCCGAGGAGCAGCGGACCGGTACCCGAACGGCCCAGGCCGAGTGCAGTCGGGTGAATGGCTCCCTAAGGTCGATCGCAGGCGCCCGCCCGATCCGGGCCGGTGCGCAGCCCTTCGGTTCCCGCTGTTCTAGCTGTTCCCGCTGTTCCTGCTGTTCCCGCTGTTTCTGCTGGAGGCACGACCATGTCCGGTGGTGGCACCACCCTGCCCCAACCGCCCCTCTTACCCGGTGAGCCCGCCGACGCCGACCGGCATCCCGGCCGGGTGCTCCACCCGGACCCTCGTCCGGAGTTCGCCCCGGAGTTCGCCCCGGAGTTCGGCCCGGAGTTCGGCCCGGAGTTCGGCCCGAAGTGCCGTGCGGAGGCCGCCGAGGACGTCCCGGCGGACCTCGACCGGCTGCTCCGTCCGCTGTTCCGCTCCGCCGGACCGGACGGCGGCGTCGCCGTCGTGGTGATCCGCGGCAACGAGCGGACGGTCGCCTGCCGGGGGCACTCCGACCGCTCCGGCCGCCACCCGGTCCGGGCCGACACCCGCTTCGAGCTCGGGTCCGTGACCAAGACCTTCACCGGACTGCTGCTCGCCGAGATGGCCGCCCGCGGTGAGGTCCGCTACGACGACCCGATCGACCGCTACCTCCCCGCGAACGCCGTCCCCGGCTACCCGCACGAGCGGCCGATCACCCTGCTCCACCTGGCCACCCACACCTCCGGCCTGCCCCGACTGCCGGTCGGCCTGCTGCCGGCCGCGGCACCCCGGTGGTTCACCCGCCCGTACGCCACGTTCGGGCCGACCCACCTGCTCGACGCACTGTCACGGACCCCCGTCCGGGGCACCCCGGGCACCCAGGTGCGGTACTCCAACCTCGGCTCCGGGCTGCTCGGACTGCTGCTGGCCAACGCGGCCGGACAGCGCTACGACGACCTGCTGGCCACCCGGGTCTGCGGGCCGCTCGGCCTGCTGGACACCTCCAGCGGCCCCGGCCGGGAGGACGTCAGCGGGTACCGGCGCGGCCGACGGGTGCCGTCCTTCCGGCTGCCCGCCCTGCCGGGCGCCTCGGCACTGCGCTCCACCGCGGACGACATGCTCCGCTACCTCCAGGCCCACCTGTCGCTGGACGCTGTCCCGCTGCCCGAGCGGGCCGACGCGGCGGCGCTGCGCACGGCGCTCGGCGAGGTCCGTCGGCCGAGGGTGGGGCGGCGCCGGGGCGGTACCCGGCTCTGCGTGGGCTGGAACCAGTGGGGTCCGGGCGGTGTGCCGAGTGGTGTGCTGGGTGGGGGCGGCGCGGACGGCGCCGGCGGCGAGGCCGGTGCGATCGGCTCGGTCGGCTCGGTCGGCGAACTGGCCGCGGTCGACGCGGTGGGGGTGCCGACCGCGGGGGAGGGCGCCGAGGAGCTGGTGTTCCAGGTCGGGTCGACCCGGGGGTTCAGCACCTTCGTCGGGTTCAGTCCGCGGGCCCAGGTCGGGCTGGCGGTGCTGGCCGGAGCATGGACGGGAGTGCGGGTCCTGCGCGGCCGGGGCATCGTCCAGGGCGCCTACGAGACCCTGCGCACCCTGGCCGCCCAGCGCGGCACGGCGATCGGTACCGCAGTGGTGGAGGGGCGAGCCCCGTACGACGTGACGACGTGACGCTGTGACGGCCTGATGCTGTGACGACGTGACGGCGGGGCCCCGGGTGGTGGTCACGCACCGCCCGGGGCCCCGCTCCGTATGGCTGCTGAAAGGCTTCTGACGCCTCGGTCAGCCGTTGTTGCTGTTGCCGTCGCCGTGCGGCGGCAGCTGGGCCTGGATCTGGCTCATCACCGTGCTGTCGGCGAGGGTGGTGGTGTCACCGACCTCGCGGCCCTCGGCGATGTCGCGCAGCAGACGGCGCATGATCTTGCCGGAACGGGTCTTCGGCAGCTCGCCGACGACCTTGATCTGCTTCGGCTTGGCGATCGGGCCGAGCGTGCGGCCGACGTGGGCGCGCAGCTCCTCGACCAGCTCGGGGGTCTCGGTGACGCCGCCGCGCAGGATCACGAACGCGACGATGGCCTGGCCGGTGGTCGGGTCGGCGGCGCCCACCACGGCGGACTCCGCCACGGTCGGGTGGCCGACCAGGGCCGACTCGACCTCGGTGGTGGAGATGTTGTGGCCCGAGACCAGCATGACGTCGTCGACCCGGCCGAGCAGCCAGATGTCGCCGTCCTCGTCCTTCTTGGCGCCGTCACCGGCGAAGTAGCGGCCCTCGAAGCGCGACCAGTAGGTGTCGATGTAGCGCTGGTCGTCGCCCCAGATGGTGCGGAGCATGGACGGCCACGGCTCGGTGAGCACCAGGTAGCCGCCGGAGCCGTTCGGGACCTCCCTGGCCTCGTCGTCCACCACGGTGGCCGCGATGCCCGGCAGGGCGCGCTGGGCCGAGCCCGGCTTGGTCTCGGTGACGCCAGGCAGCGGGCTGATCATCATGGCGCCGGTCTCGGTCTGCCACCAGGTGTCGACGATGGGGGCCTTGCCGCCGCCGATGTGCTCGCGGTACCAGACCCACGCCTCGGGGTTGATCGGCTCGCCGACGCTGCCCAGCACCCGCAGCGAGGACAGGTCGAACTTCGCGGGGATGTCGTCGCCCCACTTCATGAACGTGCGGATCGCGGTCGGCGCGGTGTAGAGGATCGTCACGCCGTACTTCTGGACGATCTCCCAGAACCGGCCCTGGTGCGGGGTGTCCGGGGTGCCCTCGTAGATGACCTGGGTGGCGCCGTTGGAGAGCGGGCCGTAGACGATGTACGAGTGGCCGGTGACCCAGCCGATGTCGGCGGTGCACCAGTAGACGTCGGTCTCCGGCTTGAGGTCGAAGACCGCGTGGTGGGTGTAGCTGGCCTGGGTGAGGTAACCGCCCGAGGTGTGCAGGATGCCCTTGGGCTTACCGGTGGTGCCCGAGGTGTAGAGGATGAACAGCGGGTGCTCGGCCTCGTGCGCCTCGGGGGCGTGCTCGGTGGACTGACGCGCCGTGATCTCGTGCCACCAGACGTCGCGGCCCTCGGTCCAGGCGATCTCCTGCTCGGTGCGGCGGATCACCAGGACGTGCTCGACACCGTCGACCTTGGTGAGCGCCTCGTCGATGGCCGGCTTGAGCGCGGAGGGCTTGCCGCGGCGGTAGCCGCCGTCGGCGGTGATGACGAGCTTGGCCTGGGCGTCCTGGATGCGGGAGGCGACGGCGTCGGCGGAGAAGCCGCCGAAGACCACCGAGTGGGTGGCGCCGATCCGGGCGCAGGCGAGCATCGCGACGACCGCCTCGGCGATCATCGGGAGGTACACGGCGACCCGGTCGCCCTTGCGGACGCCGAGCTCCAGCAGCGCGTTGGCGGCCTGCGAGACCTCGTCCTTGAGCTGCGCGTAGGTGATCGAGCGGCTGTCGCCGGGCTCGCCCTCGAAGTGGATGGCGACCCGGTCGCCGAGGCCGTTCTCGACGTGGCGGTCGACGCAGTTGTAGGCCACGTTGAGCTTGCCGTCGGCGAACCACTTGGCGAAGGGCGGGTTGGACCAGTCGAGCGTCTCGGTCGGCTCGACGGCCCAGCTCAGGCGACGGGCCTGCTCGGCCCAGAAGCCCAGACGGTCCTCGGAGGCCTGGGCGTACGCGGCCGCGGTGACGTTGGCCGCTGCGGCGAGCTCTGCCGGCGGGGCGAAACGCCGCTCCTCCTTGAGCAGGTTGGCCAGGCTCTCGTTGCTCAACGCGCACTCCTCATCGAGTCATGATCTGGGGCGATCCCGTGCGTGGGGATTGTCCCGTGTGTCCCAGCGCACAGCTCACCAGGCGAACGGGCCAGTTGACAAGAGGCTCCTTGCAATTGGTGTAGACCTTTGACCGATCGTCGAACGGTCGATCGCCGGATCCGCCGTACGGTGGGCCGATCCTGGTACGACGATCCCATGACTGTGGTGCCGGTCACGACGGTGATCATGATGCCCGTCGCGACGGTGGTGACGGTCATGGTGGTGGCCTCGGCGGCGATCCCGGCTCGATGTCGGTTCGACCGCAGCCCGATCACGGCTCGACCGCAGCCCGACCGCAGCCCGGCCGCGGCACGACTCGGCACGACTGCGGCACGACCGCCGTACGGCCCGCTGCCCGGAGGCGGCAGGCCGTACGGCGGTCGGAGGGCCCGTGTCCCGGCCCGCCCGGCGGAGACACGGACCCGGCTCTCAGGCAGCCAGCTGGGGCCCCTCCTCACTGCCGGCGGCCGGAATCCGGGCGTCGTTTCTCACCCGTTCGGCCGAATCGCCCTCCGGCCGGGCCTCGACCGGGCTGAACGTCCCGGCGGCGCGGTCCAGGACGTAGGCCTGAGCGGTGGCGAAGTCGAAGTACATGCCGACCAGGCGCAGGGTGCCCTCCTCGACCCGGCGCTCCACCGCGGGGTTCGCCATCAGCTGGTCCAACTGCTGCACCACGTTGGTGATGCAGAGCTGCTCCGCGAGGTCCACCACCGGCCGGTCGGCGAACTCGGCCGGGGCCCGGCGGAGCCGGTCCAGCGAGCCGCGACCGTTGCGCAGCCAGCGGGTCAGCGGGGTGGGCGACCCGGGGCGCTCGTGCACTCCGTCCAGCAGGGCCTTCATCGCGCCGCAGCCGGAGTGGCCGCAGATCGTGATCGAGCGCACCTCCAGCGCCTCGACCGCGTACTGCACCGCGGCGGCCACCGAGTCGTCGGCCGCACCGGGCTCGAACGGGGCCGGCACCAGGTTGCCGACGTTCCGGACGGTGAAGAGGTCGCCCGGCCCGCTGTTGGTGATCATGCTGGTCACCATCCGGGAGTCCGCGCAGGTCAGGAAGAGCTGGGACGGCGTCTGCCCCTCCCGGGCCAGCCGGGCGAGTTCGGGCCTGACCAGCGGGGCGGTGTGCTGCTGGAACACCCGGACGCCGTCCAGCAGCCGGCCGTGCGGGTCCTCCTGCTGCTCGATGCAGTGGTGGCCGCCCCACGGCGTCCAGGCCCGGCAGCGGTGCGGGCCCGGCGAACTGCCCGCGCGGACGGTGCCGTCGGGGTCGAGCACCTCGTCGTCCTGGCGCCGTGTCACCAGCGAGACCTGACCGCCCGCGGCCTGGTACCCCGTCCGCCAGTCGTGCAGCGTCTCGTAGGCGGCGTGGTCCAGGAAGGAACCGTCGTGCACGACGGTGACCTCGGCGCCCCTGGGGATCCCGGCCAGCGCCCGGCTCAGCCGGGGGACGGCGGTGAAGGTGAGCGGGCCGTGGGTCTGGACGGTGACCGAGCCGTCGGGGCCGGTCGCGACGTCCACGTGGGCCCGGGTGAGCCGGTAGAGCGCGAGCAGCACGGCGGTGGCCGCGCCGAGGCCGACGCCCCACAGCACGCCGAAGGCCACCACGGCGAGCAGGGTGGTCAGGTAGACCGGGAACTCGCGGTGCCGGTGCACGTTGCGGATGTGCGCGAAGCTCACCATCTGCAGCCCGACCACCAGCACCAGTGCGGCCAGTGCGGCCAGCGGGATCCGGCGCAGCCCACCGGTCAGCGCCAGGGCGGCGGTGAGCACCCAGACCCCGTGCATGACCGAGGCCCACCGGCTCTGCCCGCCGGCCCGGACGTTGGCCGTGCTGCGGACGGCGCCGCCGGCGATCGGCAGTCCGCCGACCAGCCCGCTGACCAGGTTGGCGAGGCCCTGCCCGCGCAGCTCGCGGTCGAGGTCGCCGGTGCGCTGGGACATCCGGTCCACCGCCACGGCGGACAGCAGCGACTCCACGCTCGCGACGGCGGTGACGGTGAGGACGGCGGCGAGCACCCCGGCGAGCGAACCGTGCGGCAGCGCGGGCACCAGTGAGTGCGGCTGCCAGGCGGGCAGTTCGATGTGGGCGAGCTGCAGGTCCAGGGCGAGGGCGAGCGCGGTGGCGACGGCCACGGCGGCCAGCGGGCCGGGCACCTTGGTGAGGCGGGCACCGAACTCGCCCGCGCGGCCCGGGAGTCGGCCGAGCCTGGGCCAGCCCAGCAGCACGGCCACGGTCACCGAGCCGGCCAGCAGGGCGGGTGGGTGCGGACCGGCCAACTGCCCCGGCATCGCCAGCAGGTTGGCGATCGCCGAGCTCTGCGGGGAGCCGCCGAGGACGACGTGCAACTGGGCGATGGCGATGGTCAGCCCGACCCCGGCCAGCATGCCGTGCACGATCGCGGGCGAGACGGCGAGCGCCGTCCGGGCCACCCGGCGTGCACCGAGCAGGAGTTGGAGCAGTCCGGCGGCGAGGGTGATGGCACAGGTGGCCCGCCAGCCGTACTGGGCGATCAGTCCGGCGGTGATCACGGTCAGCGCGGCTGAGGGGCCGCTGACCATGAGCGGGGTGCCGCCGCACAGCCCGACCACGATGCCGCCCACGGCCGCTGCTGCCAGCCCGGCGGTGAGCGGGGCGCCGGTGGCGAGCGCGATGCCGAGGGAGAACGGCACGGCGATCAGGAAGACCACCACGGAGGCGGAGAGGTCCTGGGCCCACCGGGCCCGGGAGCCGGGGCCGGGTGGCGCGTGGTCGGTGGTGTCGGAGGCGATGGGTGCGCTGGAGATGTCGAGGGTCATGGTCTTCCCGTCTGTCCGGGGGAACGAACGCAGTCAGGTCCGGTGGTGAGTCCGGGGTGGGGCTCCGGGGCGGATCGGCTGTCGTGGGTCGCGACGGTGTGGCGGGATGGCGTGGGCGCGGCGGGGAATGCGGGTGTCACCGGCCGGCGTCGACCATCTGGGCCCGCCAGGGGCCAGGGCGAGGAGCGGGATGTCTCGCCGAGGGCCGTCGGAACGGGCCATCAAGACTCGGTAAACCGAGGGTAATGAAAGCTTTGCACAGCGTTGTTCTCGGAGGGAAGCGGAAAATCGCCGGTTCACCCCATTGGGTGGTGTTCGAACGGACGGGAATCTGCTGGTGGGAGGCTCGGGCCGGTCCCTGGGCGCTCCTTGGGCGGCCCTGGGACGTCGGCCGGGGGCGTCGGCCGGGGGTGGGGCCAGGGGTGGGGCCGGGACGGCGAACGGGCCGCGGCGTCCCCCGGGGTGAGGGGGAGGCCGCGGCCCGTCCGGTCGGTGGCGGTGCCGTGCTCGGGACCGCGTGGTGATGTCAGACGGGGGCTCCGGCCGGGAGTCCGCTCGGACGGCCGCTCGGGATTCCGCCGAGGACGAAGTCCTCGTCCACCTGGGTCGCCAGGTCGATGCCGACCTTGGCGTTGGCCCAACTCTCCGCGTTGCGCCGGTGGAAGAGCACCGCCTGCGCGGTGTAGCGGTGCTCGTCGCGCAGCCCGTACGCCGCTTCGGCCTCGACCCGCAGCTGCTCCAGCACGGCCCGGTTGGCCGGCTCCAGCGACCTCAAGGGCGGCTCGGCGCCCTGCTCCAGTCGGCGTACCCAGTCCGACTGCCCGAAGGTGGTGAGCAGGTCGTCGCCTACCTCGCGGCGCAGGAACGCCAGGTCGTCCGGGCCCTGCACCTTGTTGCCGATCACCCGCAGCTGCACGCCGAAGTCCCGGGCGTAGTCCTTGTACTGCCGGTAGACCGAGACGCCCTTGCGGGTGGGCTCGGCGACCAGGAAGGTGAGGTCGAAGCGGGTGAACAGCCCGGAGGCGAAGGAGTCCGAGCCGGCCGTCATGTCGGTGACCAGGTACTCGTCCGGGCCGTCCAGCAGGTGGTTGAGCAGCAGTTCCACCGCGCCGACCTTGGAGTGGTAGCAGGCCACCCCGAGGTCCTCCTCGGTGAAGGCGCCGGTCGCCAGCAGCCGGACCGAGCCCTCGTCCAGCGCGATCGGGCGGGCGCAGGCGGCGTAGACCGGGTTCTCCTCGACGATCCGCAGCAGGCGCGAACCGTGCCCGGGCGGCGTGGTTTTGATCATCTCGTCGGCCGAACGGATCAGCGGGTTGCTGCCCCGGAGGTACTCCTTGATCTCCGGCAGGTGCGCGCCGAGGGAGGGCAGGGCGGCCGCATGAGCGTCCGTCAGGCCGAGTGCGGGGCCGAGGTGCTGGTTGATGTCGGCGTCGACGGCGATCACCGGTCGGCCGATGGCGGCCAGGTGGCGGATGAACAGTGCGGACAGCGTGGTCTTCCCGCTGCCGCCCTTGCCGACGAAGGCGATCTTCATCTGGGGCTCCGGCTCTCGCTCTGGGCCCTGGGGGCGGGCCGCGTGCTCAGGGGCGCGCGTGTGGGGGCGCCCCTAACTGGAAATCGTTATCGTCTCCGATAGTGGCCATGCTAGCCGGGGTTTGGGGTCCGCCGGGGGAGGGAAGTGAGGATTGCCTCTAACGGGTGATGCGGGGTTGCTGTTCCGGGAGGGGCCGCCCGTTCATTACTCTCGGGTAGGTGAGCACTGGAACAGATCCCCTCGCCCCGTTGGCCCAGCTCCCCGGGGTGACCGACGCCGTGGCCGAGGTGCGCAAGGCCGTCGACCGGCTCTACGGCCACCGGGTGATGCGCCGCCGCGCGGCCGAGGTCACCTCCGAGTCCGCGCTGCGCGGCGCCCGCGCGTCGGCGGCCGTGGCCGGGGCCGACTGGCCCCTGGAGGAGGTCCGCCGGCGGACCGATTTCAGCGCGGACGCCGAGGCCCGTACGGTCGGCGCGGCCCTGCGGATCACGGCCGAGGCGGGTCAGCTGCTCAGCGTCTGGCGGCACTCGCCGCTCCAGGTGCTGGCCCGGCTGCACCTGCTCGCGGTCGGCGACACCGACCCGGCCGCCGGCCGGCCGCGCCGGGCGGGGGAGGGGGCCGAGGAGCTCTTCCCGCTGGAGCTCGAACCGGTGGAGAGCGTCGAGGTCGAGGCCGCGGTCGGGCCGACGCCCGTGCTGCCGCCCGCGCCGGGCGCGGAGGAGGTCGCGGCCCGGCTGGACCAGCTCTCCCGGCTGCTGGTGGCCCGCGCGGAGGGGCATGGCGTGGGGACGCCGGCCCTGGTGGTCGCGTCGGTGGTGCACGGCGAACTGCTCGCCCTGCGGCCGTTCGGCAGCCACAACGGGATGATCGCGCGGGCCGCCCAGCGGATCGTGCTGATCGCCGAGGGCCTCGACCCGAAGTCGATCTGCCCCACCGAGGTCGGCCTGGCCGAGCTGGGCACCGACGCCTACCGGCGCGCCTTCGCGGGCTACCTGGCGGGCACGTCCGAGGGTATGGCGGCCTGGATCGCCCACTGCGGGCGGGCGCTGCGACTGGGGGTGCGGGAGAGCACGGCGGTCTGCGAGGCGATGCAGCGCGGCATGGCCTGAACCCGGGCGGAGAGTCCGCGCGACGCGAACCCCGCGGGCACGAAGATGCGGCGGCACCTGATCCTGCTGGGTGCCGCCGCTGGTGCAGACAGCCGGGTGACCAAGCATGCACCGGAAGTGCCGATCAGACGGGGATCCTGCCCGTTCGTCTGGTCCGGCGGCCCGACAGCGGGTCGGCTGCATGTGGGTGCTCGGATGTCTGTACGTGCGGTCCGTGGGGCCTGAACTGCGTTGTCGGTTTGACCTCTTCGGTCCTGACCGGGTCTCGCGGGCCGTGCTTCCTTTGTATCGCGTTTCGGCCGAAAGGGGAACCCGAAACGGGAAGTCTGTGCTGATCTGCCCGTTTCGAGACTTTCCCGCTGGATCACACCGGATTGCGGTGGATCAAGGTCTTCCGGTGGGCGCTTCAGGCGGCCGGGCGGCGTCGGCGGGCCAGGTACCAGATCACCCCGGCGGTCACCGCGGCCGTCCCGACCGCCACGGCCGTCAGCACCGAACCGCTCGGCGCGGAGAACTCCGGCACCCGCCGTCGCAGTTGCACCGGCCGGTCGAAGACCAGCACCGGCCACTCCCGGGCCTGCGCCTCCTTGCGCAGCGCGCGGTCGGGGTTGACGGCGGAGGGGTGGCCGACCGCCTCCAGCAGCGGCAGGTCGGTCGAGGAGTCGCTGTAGGCGTACGACGCGGCGAGGTCATAGCCCTCCGTCCCGGCCAACTCCCGGATCGCCGCGGCCTTGTTCTCCGCGTAGGCGTAGTACTCGATCTCGCCGGTGTAGCAGCCGTCCTCGACCTTCAACCGGGTCGCGATCACGTGGTCCGCGCCCAGCAGTTCGCCGATCGGCTCGACCACCTCGGAGCCGGAGCTGCTGACGATCACCACGTCCCGGCCGGCCGCGTGATGCTGTTCGATCAGTGAGGCGGCCTCGTCGTAGATGATCGGGTCGATCAGGGTGTGCAGGGTCTCGGCGACGATCTCGCGGACCTGCTGGACGTTCCAGCCCCGGGTGAGCGCGGAGAGGTACTCGCGCATCTTCTCCATCTGGTCGTGGTCCGCGCCGCCCGCCAGGAAGACGAACTGGGCGTACGCACTGCGCAGTACGGCCCGACGGTTGATCAGGCCGCCCTGGTAGAAAGGCCGGCTGAACGCCAGCGCGCTCGACTTGGCGATGATGGTCTTGTCGAGGTCGAAGAAGGCGGCGGTCCGCAGGCCGGTCGGCTGGGGGCGGGCAGGTGCGCTCGGCTCCTCGGGCCCGGTGGGGTCGCCCTGGGACTCGTCGGCGTGGTCGTCGGCGTTCTCGGTGGTGTCCACGGGAACCGAGGATAGAGGGAGCCGCAAAACACCCCGCCATTCGGTGTACTCGTGGGCGTGCGGGTTTGTGTTTCTGGCCGCTCGGGTACACCATGGAAGTCACGGATCGTTCGCGACCGTGCTAACCCGGTCCGGCTCCTCCCCCCCGAGTCGGGCTGTGGATAGACGACCCCCGCTCTCCCCCCCGGCGGGGGTCGTCGCACGTCCGGGGCCATTTTCAGGGCTTGAAGGCCCTTCGCGCAGGCTTCCGCGCGGTCCTTCCCGAGGTGTACAGGTGGTGTCGACGGCTCGATCCGTCCACCACCTTTCGTCACTCTGCGTTGCCGTTTGCTCATGACGCGCAGGATGCCCACGGCTGGTTCCGATCGGCTCCCCGGGGTCGTTCCGGCGGGGGTGAGCGGGACTGTCCTGGCGGGGCGCGCGGGGCCGTCCTGATGGGGCGCGCAGGGCCGCTGGGGCGGGGGTGGGGAGGGCGGTCGGCTGGGGGACGATGGACGGCCGGGCCGTCCCCGCGACCCCCTTTCGTCAATTCTTCGACGAATAGCCCCCCGTCCGGGTGAACGTTTTCATCCACAACCCCCGAGTTATCCACAGGCAATCGGAACGTGGATGACGGAATCCGGATCTCCCCCCACCGTGATGGTCGGCGGCGGTCGCCGGGCAGGGCCTCACCCCTTCCTCTCCCAGAGGTCTGCCTGGCGGCCGTCCGTCGGAACCGTCCGACGCGTGCCGCGGCCGCCCCTGGTGGCTGCGGCACAGAGGGGAGAACACCATGTCGACGCCGATCACCTCCCAGGTCACCGCCGATGGCCCCGCGGCCACCGGGCCGCTCGTGGTCACCGGGGACGAGGACCTGGCCGAGCACCTGCTGCGGGTCTGCGCGGCAGCGGGCACCGAGCCCCGGCTGATCAGGGGCGCGCCGCCGCCGCGCGAGTTGTGGGAGGCCGCCCCGCTGGTCCTGGTCGGGGACGACCGGGCGGAGCACTGCGCGGGGCTGAGCCGGCGCAGCGGGGTCCTGCTGCTCGGGCTGGACCTCGACGACCCCGGCGTGTGGGTCAGAGCCGTCCAACTCGGCGCCGAGCACGTGCTGTTCCTGCCCGACGCCGAGGCCTGGCTGCTGGACCGGATCGCGGACGCGGCCGAGGGCGTCGGCTCCCCGGCCGTCACCGTCGCGGTGCTCGGCGGCCGGGGCGGGGCCGGGGCCTCGACCCTGGCCTGCGCCCTCGCGGTCACGGCCGCGCGGACCGGGCGGCGGACCATGCTCCTCGACGGCGATCCACTGGGCGGGGGCCTGGACATCCTGCTCGGCGGCGAGACGGCCCGCGGGCTGCGCTGGCCCGACCTGGCCGGTTCGCGCGGGCGGGTCAGCGGGGCCGAACTCGCCAGGGCGCTGCCGGCCCTCAAACGGCTCTCCGGGCTGTCCTGCCTGTCCTGGGACCGCGGCGACACCCTGACGGTGCCGCCGGCCGCCATGCGCAGCGTGCTGGCCGCCTCCCGACGGCGCGGCGGGCTGGTGGTGGTCGACGTGCCGCGCCACCTGGACGCGGCCGCCGGGCAGGCGCTGGAGCAGTCCGACCTGGCACTGCTGGTCGTCCCGGCCGAGCTGCGTGCGGTGGCGGCCGCCGACCGGGTCGCGGCGGCGGCCCGGATGCGGCTCGGGGACGTCCGGGCCGTGGTGCGGCCGGTGCGGGCCGGCGGGCTCCCGGCCCACCGGATCGCCCGCGGGCTGCGGCTGGAGCTGGCGGGGGAGTTGGAACCGGAGCCGGGGCTGACCGAGGACGTCGAGAAGGGCGTCCCGCCCGGCACACGGGAGGGCGGTCCGCTCGCGCGCTTCTGCGCGAGCTTCCTGAACGAGGTGCTGCCGCCGGTGTCGGCGGTCGGAGGAGGTGCGTACTGATGGTCCGTCTGCGCAGGACAGGAACGCGGGGCGGTGCCCCGGCCCCGGGCGACGGTGCGCGGGAGCACCGGCCGCTCCGGAGCGTGCCGCCGCCCGGCGGGCCGGGCCCGGCCGGACACGGGCCCTGCCCGTACGGTCGGACGGCCAGCGAGGAGCGGTCGGCCGAGCTGGTGGACGCGGTCCGGTTGCGGCTGGCCGAGTCCGGGGCCGCCCCGACGGCGGGCTCGGTGGCAGCCGTGCTGCGGGCCACCCGGCCACCGCTCGGCGGGGACGAAGTGCTGGACACCGTGCGCTCGCTGCGCGCCGAACTGGTGGGTGCGGGCCCGCTGGAGCGGCTGCTGGCGGCGCCCGACGTCACGGACGTGCTGGTGAACGGTCCGGACGAGGTGTGGGTCGACCGTGGCGGCGGTCTGCACCGGGCCACCGGGGTCCGGTTCGCCGACGCCGAGGCGGTGCGGCGGTTGGCCCACCGGCTGGCCACCGCGGCCGGGCGGCGCCTGGACGACGCCCGGCCCTGGGTGGACGCCCGACTGCCGGACGGCACCAGGCTGCACGCGGTGCTGCCGCCGATCGCGGCCGGCTGCACGCACATCTCGCTACGGGTGTGGCGGCCCCGGCCTTTCACGCTGGACGAGTTGGTGGCGGGCGGCGCGCTGCCACCGGAGGGCGCGGAGCTGTTGGCCGGCATCGTGCGGGCGCGGCTGTCGCTCCTGGTCTCGGGCGGGACGGGATCGGGCAAGACGACCCTGCTCGCTGCCCTGCTCGGCCTGGTCGGTCCGGACGAACGGATCGTCGTCGCCGAGGACTCCGCCGAACTGCGGCCGGCCCACCCGCACGTGGTCCGACTGCAGAGCCGACCGCCGAACCAGGAGGGGCTGGGCGAGTTCACCCTGCGGGACCTCGTCCGGCAGGCACTGCGGATGCGGCCGGACCGGCTGGTGATCGGCGAGGTGCGCGGGGCCGAGGTGTCGGACCTGCTGGCCGCGCTCAACACCGGCCACGAGGGCGGTTCCGGGACCGTCCACGCCAACACGGCGGCGGACGTGCCGGTCCGGCTGGAGGCGCTCGGCTCGCTCGCCGGGCTCGACCGCCCGGCCCTGCACAGCCAACTGCGGGCCGCGCTGGACGTGGTGGTGCACCTGGTCCGGGACTCGGACTCGGGGCGGCGCCGGGTGGCGGAGATCCACACACTGGCCGGGGACGGCAACGGGCTGGCGGTGACCACCCCGGCGGTGCGGTTCCCGGCCGCGGGCGGCCTGGTGCCGGGGGCGGGCTGGGAACGGCTGGTCGGGCTGCTGGCCGCTCGCGGGGTGGCGATCGGGGCGGTGACGCCATGAGGGCCGTGGTGGCGGCGGTCTCGACCGCGGTGCCGGTGTGGGTGCCGGCCCCGGTGTCGGTGGCAGCGGCGGTGGCGCTGACGGGGGCGGGCCGGGCCGAGCGGGAGCTGCGGCTGGCGGAGATCGGGTTCGTGCTGTTCCTGGTCGCGTGTGCGGCGGGCGCCCTGGTGCTGCTCGGGGCAGCGGGCCGGAAGGGTCGAGGGCAGGGAGGTGGGTGACATGACGCAGGTCCAACCGGCGCTCTGCTGGGTGACGTTGCTGTGCCTGCTGGCCGCCGTCGGGTGGCGGGCGGTCCAGGAGCAGCTACCCGGTGGGCGGCGCTCCAGGCTGGTGCCGGCGGGCAGCGGGCCCCCGGTGTACGGGCCCCCGGTCCACGGGCCGCAGCCGGAGGAGGTGGGCCGGGTGCGGGGTCGGCTGCTTGGGCTGCTGGCACCCGAACTACTGGCGCTGCCGGTGGGCTTGGTCGTCGGCCAGGCGACCGCCTCGCCCGTGCCGGTGCTCGCGGGAGTGCTGGCCGTCCTCCCCCTGAGGAGGTGGCGGCTGCGGCGGCGACGGGAGGCCGAGGCCGGGCGGCGGGCCGCCGCGGTGGTGGAGCTGTGTGCCGCGCTGGCCGGGGAGTTGCGCAGCGGTGCGACCCCGGAGCAGGCCCTGCACCTGGTCACGGCCCGGCTGGCCGCGGACCCGGACGGGCTGCGCCGGCTCGGCGCGGAGCCGGTGGCCCGGCTGGCGGCGGGGCGCTACGGCGGGGACGTCCCCGCTGCGCTCCAGCTGCTCGCCGAACTGCCCGGCGGCAGCGGGGCGGCAGCGATCGCGGCCTGCTGGCGGGTGGCCTCCGACGGCGGGTCGGGGCTGGCCGCCGCGCTGGACCGGGTCGCGGAGGCGCTGCGCGGTGAGCGGGCGTTGACCGAGGAGATCGCGGGGGAGCTGGCCGGACCGCGCGCGACGATCGCGGTCCTGGCCGCCCTGCCGGGCGCGGGGCTGCTCCTGGGCGGAGCGCTGGGGGCCCGTCCGGTGGAGGTCCTGCTGCACACCCCGGCCGGACTCGGCTGTCTGGGGGCGGGGGCGGTACTGGAGGGCCTGGGGGTGCTCTGGACGGCCCGGATCGTCCGGGCGGCGGCCCAGGGCGCGTTGGAGGCCCCCTGGGGTGTGGGGAGCCGTCCTGGGGTGACGGGCCTGCCTCGGCGTGGCGGTGGGCGGCGAGAGGGCCTGTGGGCGCTCGATGTCGGAGCGGGGGCGGGGTGATGCGACTGGGCGGGTGGGTGCCGGCCGGGCTTTCGGTGACGGCCGTGGCGCTATCGGCGGCTGCGGCCGGGGTGGCCCGGCACGGGGCGGGGCGCAGCGCCGGACGGAGGGCGTTCGCCTGGCAGCGGGAACGAGAGGAGGCGCGGAGTCGAACCTGGCCCGGGCGCACCGATCTTGGGCGCACCGGTGTTGGGCGCAGCGGGGTTGGACCCCGGCGGCGACTGGCGACGGCGGTCGTCGCGGGGCTGGCGGTGGCGGCGCTGGTCGGCGGTGGCCCCGGTGCGGTGGCCGGGGCGCTGGCAGCGGTGGGCGTGCACCGGTGGTCGGCCCGGGCCAGGTCGCCGACGGATCGCCGGGCGATGCTGGAGGAGCAGTTGCTGCTCAGGCAACTTCCCTTGGGCGCCGACCTGTTGGCGGCCTGCCTCGGAGCGGCGGCGCTGCCCTCGGCGGCGGTGGCGGCGGTGGGGCGGAGCGTGGGCGCACCGCTGGGGCCGAGGCTGGTCGCGATCGGGGCCGAACTGGTCCTGGGCGCACCGCCGGAGCTCTGCTGGACCAGGTTGGGCGCACGGCACCCGGCGCTGGCGCCGCTGGCGCGGTGCCTGGTCCGGACGAGCCTCGGTGGAGCTCCCGCGACCGGCCCGTTGGTCGAACTGGCCCGGGAGCAGCGGACCGCCGCCGCCCGGGCGGCCCACGTCAGGGTCCGCCGGGCCGCGGTGCTCGCCACCGCGCCGCTCGGGCTCTGCTTCCTGCCGGCCTTCGTCCTGATCGGAGTGGTGCCGGTGGTGATCGGCCTGACCAGCCGTTTCGGGTGGGCGATGTGAGTGGGTGTCGGGTCCGGGCCCATCGGGCCGGGACTCGCGAGAGGAACCGGTAAGTATCCAGACAGGAGAGATCGATGACTGCAGTTTTCGCGACCAGGCCCAGCATCGGGCGTCCGTTCCAGCACCTGCCGGGAGCGTGGCGGCGGAAGAGCCGCGGGGTCGCCGGCCGGGTGCGCAGGGTGGCGCGGTACCGGGGGCGTTCGGACGCCGGGATGACCACGGCTGA
This sequence comes from Kitasatospora sp. NPDC056076, assembly GCF_042266305.1. Classification (NCBI taxonomy): domain Bacteria; kingdom Bacillati; phylum Actinomycetota; class Actinomycetes; order Kitasatosporales; family Streptomycetaceae; genus Kitasatospora; species Kitasatospora sp. NPDC056076. Next base: position 121,073 of record NZ_JBHJWG010000013.1, on the reverse strand, counting down.
GTACGCCGTCGGCACGCTGGGTGCGTGCGCCCTCGCGGCCGGGCTGTACAAGGTGGTCACCAGCGCGGCCATCACCGGGGCGCTGACCGAGACGCTGGAACGGGCGCTCCGTGCGACGTAGCGCCCGACCGCGACCCGGCCGGTCGAACCGGGCCGGACGGGCCGTACGGAGGCCGTGGCAGGGGTCGTGGCGGGGGCGGCGCGGGGACGCCGGCTTCGTCACGGCGGAGACGGCGGTGCTGCTGCCCGCGCTCGTCCTGCTCGCGGCGATGCTGATCTGGGGCGTGCTCGCGGCCGCGGCGCAGATCACCTGCGTGGACGCGGCCAGGATCGGCGCCAGGGCGGCCGCCCGGGGCGAGTCGGACGCCGCCGGACTCGCCCGTGCGGCGGCTCCGCCGGGGGCCCGGGTCCGGGTGGCGGTCGCGGCGGACACGGTACGGGTCGACGTGGACGCCCCGTGCGCGGCGCCGGGGAGGCTGGCCGGGCTGCTCGCCGTCCGGGTCGGTGCGATGGCGGTGGCCGCCCGGGAGGACGTGCTGGGCGGCACCGCGGAAGGAACGGAAGGAGCGGAAGGGACCGTGGAGGGAGGAGGTGGAGGTGGATGGCCCGCCTGACGGCTCGACAGGTGGCTCGGAGGACTGCCAGCTCGGCCGACTGCCGTCCGGTTGGCCGTCGGTGGGCGGTGGAGTGGCCGGCGCGGTTGGGACGGTTCGGGCGGGTCCGTAGCGCTCGGGCGGCGGTACCGGGCAGGGGCGGGTACGGGGCGGACACGGGCTCGGCGACGGTCTGGCTGCTCGCCCTGGCGATGCTGGGCACGACGGTCTTCGCGGCGACGGTCGCGGTCGGCACGGTGGTGGCCGCCCGGCACCGGGCCGAGTCGGCAGCCGACCTGGCGGCCCTCGCGGCCGCGGACCGGCTGCTGCTGGACCCGGACGGTGGCTGCGCCCGGGCCGTCGGGATCGCGGCGGCGCAGGGGGCCGCGCTGGTGTCCTGCGCGGTGGACCGCTCCGCGGACGCCGTCGAGGTGGTGGCCGAGGTGCCGGTCGGTGGGCTTCCGCGGCGGCTGCCGGTCGGTCCGGCGCGGGCGAGGTCGCGGGCCGGACCGGTGCGGGCCCCGGCCACCGCGGCCGAGGACGGCCTCGGCGAGGCGCTGGGCGGCCCTGGAGGTCCTGGCGGCCCCAGCGGCCCCGGTACCCCTGGCGGGACCCCGAGCGCCGCGCCCACGGCCCCCGGCCCGTTGCCGGCCCCCGGTGCGCCCACGGCCCCGGGCGGGGCGGTGGCCTCATGAAGCGGCCGGTGCTCCGCCCTCCGGGTCCGCTGCGGGGCCCACCGCGGGTCCTACCGCTGGCCCTACCGCCGGGCCTGCGGCGGGGGCCGCCGCCGCAGCCGCCCCGGGCGCTCCGGCCAGCAGGACGTCCAGCAGTCGGACGGCGGCCGTCTTGTCCAGCGGGTCGTTCCCGTTGCCGCACTTGGGCGACTGGACGCAGGACGGGCAGCCGCGCTCGCACTCGCAGGAGGCGATCGCCGCGCGGGTGGCGGTGAGCCACTCGACGGCGCGCTGGAAGCCGCGTTCGGCGAAGCCGGCGCCGCCCGGGTGGCCGTCGTAGACGAACACCGTGGGCAGCCCGGTGTCGGGGTGCAGCGGGACGGAGACGCCGCCGATGTCCCACCGGTCGCAGGTGGCGAACAGCGGCAGCAGCCCGATCGAGGCGTGCTCGGCGGCGTGGGCGGCGCCGGGCAGCCGGTCGAGCGGCAGGTCCGCGTCGAGCAGTTGGTCCTCGGTGACGGACCACCAGACGGCGCGGGTGCGCAGGGTGCGGGGCGGGAGGTCGAGCTTGCTCTCGCCCATGATCTCCCCGGTGGAGATCCGCTTCCGGAGGTAGCCGACCACCTGGTTGACCACCTCCACCGAGCCGAAGCTGAGCCGGCCCTCGCCCCAGTGGACGGTGGTGTCGGTGTCGAGGACGGAGATGGAGGTGATGTCACGGGCGGCCGTGGTGTACGGCGGGTCGGCCGGTTCGACCAGGGCGACCGAGTCCTCCAGGTCGAGCTCCCGGACCAGGTAGGTACGGCCCTGGTGGAGGTGGACGGCCCCGGTGTGGACGGTGGTGTGGGCGGCCGCGGCGTCCACGGTGCCGAGCAGCCGGCCGGTGTCGGCCTCGACGATCTGCACCGGGCTGCCGCCGCTGCCCCGTAGGTCGACGGCGTCGGCGGCGCGCTCCCGGCGGGTCCAGTACCAGGAGCCGTCGGTGCGCCGGCGCAGCAGGCCGCGCCGTTCCAGTACCGGCAGCAGCGGTGCGGTGGAGGGCCCGAACAGCTCCAGGTCGGCGTCGGTGAGCGGGAGTTCGGCGGCGGCCGCGCACAGGTGCGGGGCGAGTACGTGCGGGTTGTCGGGGTCGAGCACGGTGGCCTCGACGGGTGTCGCGAACAGCGCCTCCGGGTGGTGCACCAGGTAGGTGTCCAGCGGGTCGTCGCGGGCGATCAGGATGGCCAGCGCGCCCTGGGCCTCCCGGCCCGCCCGGCCGGCCTGCTGCCAGAGCGAGGCCCGGGTGCCGGGGTAACCGGCCATCAGGACGGCGTCGAGGCCGGAGATGTCGACGCCGAGTTCGAGGGCGGAGGTGGAGGCGAGTCCGAGCAGTCGGCCGGAGTGGAGGTCGCGCTCCAGGGCCCGGCGTTCGTCGGCGAGGTAGCCGCCGCGGTAGGCGGCCACCCGCTCGGCGAGCGGTCGGCCGAGCTGGTCCTGGGTCTGCAGGGCGACGAGTTCGGCGGCGCGCCGGGAGCGGACGAACACGACCGTCCGGGTCTGCCGTTCGACCAGGTCGGTCAGCAGGTACGCGGCCTCGGCGGTGGCGGTGCGGCGCACCGGGGCGCCGTGCTCCCCGACGTTCTCGGTCAGCGGCGGCTCCCAGAGGCCGAAGACCATCGGGCCACGCGGCGAGGCGTCCTCGGTGACGGCCGCCGCGGGCAGACCGGTCAGTCGCCGGGCGGTGATGGCCGGGTCGGCGGTGGTGGCGGAGGCGAGCAGGAAGGTGGGTGACGAACCGTAACGGGTGCAGAGGCGGCGCAGCCGCCGCAGCACCTGGGCGACGTGCGAGCCGAACACGCCCCGGTAGCTGTGGCACTCGTCGACGACCACGTAGCGCAGCACCTTGAGGAAGGAGGCCCAGCGGGCGTGCGCGGGGAGGATGCCCCGGTGCAGCATGTCCGGGTTGGTGAGCACGTAGGAGGCGTACTGGCGGACCCACTCGCGCTCCTCGGGGGGCGTGTCGCCGTCGTACAGGGCGGCCCGGACCCGGGGCGGGGCGAGTTCGGCGGCGCGGCGGCGCTGGTCGGCGGCGAGCGCCTTGGTCGGGGCCAGGTAGAGCGCGGTGGCGCCGCGGCCGTTGCGGGCCTCGGTGCCCTCCAGCAGGTCGCTGAGGACCGGTGCCAGGTAGCCCAGCGACTTGCCCGAGGCGGTGCCTGTGGCGATCACCACAGTCTGGCCGCTTTTGGCCAGGTTCATCGCTTCTGCCTGGTGCGCCCAGGGCTGTTCCACCCCGACGTCCGCCGCGGCGGCGACGATCTCCGGTCGGATCGAGTCGGGCCACGGTGAATAACGCGCAGGCCGGGCGGGAAGGTGCTCCGTATGGGTGAGCCGGTCGGCCCGCCCCCGACTGGTGGACAGGGTCGTGAGCAGTGCCTCGGGCAGGCTGTGTCGGGGCGGCATGAGGACCCAGTGTGTCACCGGCGTGACGGAGAATCGTCGTAAGCCATCGTGCGGTCATGGTCGCAGGTGGTTGAATGTGGCCGTGACGGCCGTATGGCCGTGGGTCGCAGCGCTGAGGCTCGCCACGCGTTGGCTTGTTGGCTTGGCGCGCCCGGGCTCGCGACCATGCGGTGGCGGCCGTCCGGCCGAGGATCGCACATGACGTAGCAAGGCAAGGTGCTGGAGGTTCCGTGGACCTGTCCCTGTCGACCCGTGCAGTCGGCGATCGTACGGTCGTCGAGGTTGGCGGCGAGATCGATGTGTACACCGCCCCGAAGCTGCGGGAGCAGCTGGTCGAGCTCGTCAACGACGGCAAGTACCACCTCGTCGTCGACATGGAGGGCGTCGACTTCCTCGACTCGACCGGCCTCGGCGTGCTCGTGGGCGGTCTGAAGCGGGTGCGTGCCCACGAGGGCTCGCTGCGCCTGGTGTGCAACCAGGAGCGCATTCTCAAGATCTTCCGGATCACCGGTCTGACGAAGGTCTTCCCGATCCACACTTCGGTGGACGACGCGGTCGCCGCGACCGACTGACGCGTCCGGGCCGGCCCCCGCGGTCGGCCCGCCCGTTCCACGCGTTCGGGGCGCGGGGGCCTGTGCGGCCCCCGTTCCCCGGGCGTCTCAGGGCCGGTCCAGCCGGTCCGCGGGGCCGCGCTGTCGGCCCCGGTCGGAGTACCCCGAGGGGGAGAGATGGCAACCGTCGAACTTCGATTCAGCGCGCTTCCCGAGCACGTGCGGACGGCCAGGCTGGTCGCCGCGGCCGTCGCCAGACGGGCCGGGGTCGACGAGTCGGTGCTCGACGAGGTACGGCTCGCGGTCGGTGAGGCGTGCTCCCGTGCGGTCGGTCTGCACCAGCGTGGTGGGATCGGCGGCACGGTGCGGGTCGCTTTGACCGACCAGGAGAAGCGTTTCCTCATCGAGGTCGAGGACGAGGCGGGCCCCGCCGCGGTCCCGGCCGCCGGTGCCGCCGAGGGCGGCGACCCGGACGAGGACACCCTGGGACTCGCCGTGATCACCGGCCTGGTCGAGGACCTGGAGGTCACCAACGGCGCCGACGGCGGCGTGATCCGGATGAGCTGGCCGGTGTCGGTGCCCTCCGTCGCGGTCTGACGTCACCCGGCTGTGCCTGCGGGCGCCCACGTTCCGGACGCCCGTACTCCGGACGCCCACGTTCCGGACGCCCGTTGACAAGGTGTGCGGCCCGGCGGTTCGCTGCTTCCGGCACGACCGGGTCCGGTCATCGACCGGACCTCGTTGCGGAAGAGGAAGCACATGCGGATCCGCATCCTGTGGCCGGCCGGGCAGGCCACCGCCACGCTGGCGGCCACCCCCACCACCGAAGCGCTCTGGGCCGAGCTGCCGATCAGTTCCACGGCCTCCACCTGGGGCGAGGAGGTCTACTTCGGCACGCCCGTGAGCGTGCCGCGCGAGGACGGTGCCCGGCAGGTGGTCGAGCCGGGCACGGTCGCGTACTGGACCGACGGCGACAGCCTCGCGCTGCCGTACGGACCGACCCCGATCTCGCACGACGGCGAGTGCCGACTGGCCGGTCCCTGCAACGTCCTCGGCCTGCTGGACGGCGATGCCCGGGTGCTGAGCACCGTGCGGCCGGGCGATCCGATCCGGGTCGAGCGGGCCTGAGCGTCGGGGAGGAGCCGTGGGCGCCGGGCGGGGGCCGGGCACCGTGCGTGGGGCGGGAGTTCGGGGCCGGGAGGGGCGGGAGCCGGGCAGCCGGGAACCGGACGGGCGGTGACGGCCGTGTAGGTTCGACGACCGAAGACGACCGAAACCGAAAGGCTCCTCCCGGTGAACAAGCGACTGCTGGCCGTACCCGCCCTCGGCGTGCTGCTCGCGTTCGGCGCCGTCGGCTGCGGCGGCGACGACAACAGCAAGCAGCTGGACTCCTGGGCGTCGAACGTCTGCGGCGCGGCCAAGGACCCGATCGCCCAGGCACAGGTCGCGCTCGCCGACACCGCCCAGGTGAAGACCGGTGAGTCCCCGACCGACCTGCGGAAGCGGCTGTCGGCGGACATCGGGCGACTGGGCAAGACCAACCAGGACATCGCGGCCGCGATCGACGCGGCCGGTGCGCCCAAGGTGGACAACGGTGCCGCGCTGCAGAAGGACACCGTCGACGAGTTGAAGAAGGCGGCCGACGGCTACCTGGACGTCCAGAAGAAGCTGGACGCCCTGGCCATCGACGACCAGGCGAAGTTCGCGGACGGGCTGAACAGCGTCGGCGACCAGCTGCGCCGGCTGTCCTCGCTGTCCACCCAGGCGCAGAGCAAGCTGGGCAGCGGCGACCTCGGCAAGGCGATGGCCAAGCAGGAGGGGTGCAAGCCCTCCCAGGCCACCCCGGGTGCCGGGGCGAGCGGCAGTGCCGGTGGCTCCACGGCCACCCCCGGCGCGGGCGGCAGCCCGAGCGCCGGTGCCACCTCCTCGGCGGGTGCCCCCAGCGGCAGCCCCGCGCCGGGTGGGACGGACAGCGCGAGCCCGGCGGCCGCCCCCTCGGCGGGCGCCACCACCCCGGCGGCCCCGGCTTCGTCCTCGGCCCCGGCGACGCCGGCACCCAGCGCGAGCTGAGCCGAGGTCCTGTCCGGCGTCCCGGCTTCCGGAGGCCCTGCCCGACGTCCCGACGTCCCGACGTCCCGGTGCGTCCGGTGGGGCGCTCCGGCCGTCGGCGGGGGCGTGGGGCCGGGCCTGCGCTCCCGGTGGGGTCGGCGGGCCGGTGGGGCCGGGGCGGGGTGAGGCGGGGGACAATGGCGGGGTGATCAGTAGCCCCGTTCTCGACCCGACCCGCCTGGCCAAGCTGCGCGAGGCGCTGCTGGCCGCCTCGTTCACCGCCGATGGGTGCCTGGACCTCCTGGGGCCCACCGGCTACGCGGCGTTGGCCCGCAGTGAGGCCGTCCCGGCGCTGCGCGCGACGCGGGGCGGCAGCCCGCTGGAGACGCTGGTGCGGCTCTTCCTGCTGCAGCAGCCGGTGCCGTACCGGGCGGCCGCCGCCGCGCTGCCGGTGGAGGACTGCCTGGCGGACGGCTGGCTGCGCCCGGACGGGGACCTGGTGCGCGCCACCGTGGACGTCCGGCCGTACGCCAACGAGGTTTCCGGGATGCCCAGTTCGGACGCCTGGGTGGTGTCCGACCTGGGGTGCGCGGTCGGTGGCGCGGGCGGGATCGGCTCCGGTGAGACCGCGCACGGGGTGGCCCGCAAGGACCTGGTGCTGGGGGTCGGCGGGGCGTCCACCACGCTGGCCAACATCACCGTGCGCCGTCCCGTCCGGGCGGCGCTGGACCTCGGTTCGGGCTCCGGCGTGCAGGCGCTGCACGCGGCCCGGCACGCCGGGAGCGTCACCGCCACCGACCTCAACCCGCGTGCCCTGCGGTTCACCGAACTGACCCTGGCGCTGTCCGGGTTCGACGCCACCGAGGTGTTCACCGGCAGTCTCTTCGAGCCGGTCGGGGAGCGGAAGTTCGACCTGATCGTCTCCAACCCGCCGTTCGTGATCTCGCCCGGCGGCCGGTTCACCTACCGTGACGGCGGCATGGCCGGGGACGACCTGTGCCGCAGCCTGGTGCGGTCGGCCGCCGAGCACCTGGAGCCGGGCGGCTACTGCCAGTTGCTCGCCAACTGGCAGCACGTCAGGGGCGAGGACTGGCAGGAGCGGCTGGCCGGCTGGGTGGCGGGCACCGGACTGGACGCCTGGGTGGTCCAGCGCGAGGTCCAGGACGTGGCCCAGTACGCCGAGTTGTGGCTGCGCGACGGCGGTGACCACCGCGGCCCGGGCGGCGACTACCAGGCCCGGTACGGCGAGTGGCTGGACGCCTTCGAGGCGGGCCGGGTCGAGGGCATCGGGATGGGCTGGATCACCCTGCGGGCGGGCGGCGCCGAGCGTCCGACCGTGCGGGTGGAGGAGTGGCCGCACCCGGTGGAGCAGCCGCTCGGTCCGCACATCGACGCGTGGTTCGACCGGCAGGACTTCCTGCGCTCGCACGACGACGCGGGCCTGCTCGCGGCCCGCTACGTGCTGGCCGACGAGGTGGTCCAGGAACAGGTCGGTGCGCCGGGGGCGGAGGACCCGGAGCACGTGGTGCTGCGGCACAACCGGGGCATGCGGCGGGCCACCAAGGTGGACACGGTCGGCGCCGGGTTCGTCGGGGTGTGCGACGGCACGCTGTCGGCCGGCGAGATCGTGGACGCCATCGCGCACCTGCTGGGCGAGGACCGGGTGGTGCTGCGGGACCGGGTGCCGGAGTCGCTCCGGCTGCTGACCGAGCAGGGGTTCATCGACCCGGTGCGGTGAGGTCCGGTGCGCTGAGGTTCGGCGCGGTGCCGTGCGGTGCGGTGCCGTGCGGGGCCGTGCCGTGTGGCGTGGCGCCGTGCCGTACTCCGGTCCCGTTCGGTAGAACGCCGCTCCGGCACCTTCCGGTTCACCCTCCCGTACCCCCTGGTTCGTCCGGTGGTCCCCGTCCGGCTGCCCGCCGTTGGTCGGGTGCTGTGAGGCTCTGTCCACAGGCTGTGGACAGAGTTGGGGAGCCGGGGGCCAGGGGTGGACACGACGACGGCGACCGTCGGCGGGCTGGTGCTCGCCCTCTTCGGTGGCGCGCTGCTGCTCTGGTGCGCCGCCGAAGTGCGCCTTCGCCACCGGGTGCGCCGCTCGGGGGTTCCGGTGGTGGCGACGGTCGTCGCCGAGAGGGACGTGCACGGCCAGCTGGACAGCGCGCCGCTGCTCTCCTTCTCCGTGCCGCCGACGGTCGGCGGGGCCGGGCCGGGCTCCGGCTCCGGTTCCGGCCGGATCGCGGAACTCGTGCTCACCCGGCCGCGCGGGCACACCCCGCTGCGCCGTCCGGAGCGGTTCGCGCCCGGAGCCCCGGTGCGGATCTGCTACGACCCGGACCGCCCCCGCCGGGCGGTGCTGGCGGCCGGGGAGATCGGCCGGGCGGCGGTCGTCGACCTGCTCTGGTGCGCCCTGGGGGTGGCGTGCCTGGGGGCGGGCGCCGGGCTGCTGGCGGCGATCGGCCGCTGAGGGGGCGAGCAGCCCCTCGGTCGGTCGGCCGGACCCGGTGTCAGGGTCCGTCGGCCGGATCCGGCGGTCCGTCGGCTGTCGTCCGGCGGCCGGGTCCGGCGCGATCCGGAGAGCGCCATACCGCATGCGCGCCGATTTTCCGTTGACAGATCTTGAAATCCGTCATTCCATCCTCCGGAACCTGCCGAAGCCCCCCTCCACGGGGCGCGAACCTCCGTCATCGGGTTACCGTTCGAGTGGCGTCGGTGAGCGCGGCAAGCGAAACAGCGGGATCCGTCCGTTTGACAAGGGTGGCCGGGGTACGGTCACACTCCGCTGGTGGGGTGTCGTGCAGTGGCGACCCCGGGACGGTGGAGGGGTCGGGCGGAGCGCAGCCCGTGCTGCCAGCGCCGACCAGCCACATAAGGACCGGGAGAGAAGAGCGAAGGTGTCCCCGAGCAGCGAGACCGCGCACGGACAGCGACTCGTCATTGTCGAGTCGCCGGCCAAGGCGAAGACGATCAAGGGCTACCTGGGCCCCGGCTACATCGTCGAGGCGAGCGTCGGGCACATCCGCGACCTGCCCAGCACCGCGGCCGAGGTGCCGGACAAGTACACCGGCGAGGTGCGCCGCCTCGGAGTGGACGTCGATCACGACTTCGCTCCGATCTACGTGGTCAACGCGGACAAGAAGTCCCAGGTCAGCAAGTTGAAGTCGCTCCTGGCGGAGTCCGACGAACTCTTCCTGGCCACCGATGAGGACCGCGAGGGCGAGGCCATCGCGTGGCATCTCCAGCAGGTCCTCAAGCCCAAGGTGCCGGTGCACCGGATGGTGTTCCACGAGATCACCAAGACGGCGATCCAGGAGGCCGTGGCCAACCCGCGCGAGCTGAACCAGCGCCTGGTCGACGCCCAGGAGACCCGCCGCATCCTCGACCGCCTCTACGGCTTCGAGGTCTCGCCGGTGCTGTGGAAGAAGGTCATGCCGAAGCTGTCGGCGGGCCGGGTGCAGTCCGTGGCGACCCGTCTGGTGGTCGAGCGCGAGCGTGAGCGGATGGCCTTCCACACCGCCTCGTACTGGGACCTGGTCGGCACCTTCGGCACCGGCCGCACCCCGGCCGACGCCGCCAACCCGGAGACCTTCGGCGCCCGGCTGGCCTCGGTCGACGGCAAGCGGATCGCCAGCGGCCGCGACTTCGGTTCGGACGGCCGGCTCAAGGCCGGCAGCACCAACACCCTGCACCTGGACGAGCAGGCCGCGCGTCAGCTGGCCGCCGCCCTGGAGCAGACCGCGTTCAGCGTCCGCAGCGTCGAGTCCAAGCCGTACCGCCGCTCGCCGTACGCGCCGTTCCGCACCACCACGCTCCAGCAGGAGGCCAGCCGCAAGCTGGGCTTCGGTGCCAAGCGGACCATGCAGGTGGCCCAGAAGCTGTACGAGAACGGCTTCATCACCTACATGCGCACCGACTCGACCACGCTGTCGGAGACGGCCGTCACCGCCGCCCGCGCGCAGGTCACCCAGCTGTACGGCGCCGACTACCTGCCGGACGCCCCGCGCACCTACGCCAGCAAGGTCAAGAACGCCCAGGAGGCGCACGAGGCCGTCCGCCCCTCCGGCGACCGCTTCCGCACCCCCGCCGAGACCGGTCTGAGCGGCGACGACTTCCGGCTGTACGAGCTGATCTGGATGCGCACCGTCGCCTCCCAGATGAAGGACGCGGTCGGCCAGTCCGTCACCGTCCGGGTCGGTGGCGCCTCCGCCGACGGGCGGGACGTCGAGTTCTCCGCCTCCGGCAAGATCATCACCTTCCACGGCTTCCTCAAGGCCTACGTCGAGGGCGCCGACGACCCGAACGCCGAGCTCGACGACCGCGAGCGCCGGCTGCCGCAGGTCGCCCAGGGCGACCCGCTGGCCGCCGAGCGGATCACCCCGGAGGGCCACGCCACCAAGCCGCCGGCCCGCTACACCGAGGCCTCGCTGGTCAAGGAGCTGGAGGACCGCGAGATCGGCCGCCCCTCCACCTACGCGTCGATCATCGACACGATCATCCAGCGCCGGTACGTGTTCAAGAAGGGCACGGCGCTCGTCCCGTCCTTCCTCTCCTTCGCCGTGGTCAACCTGCTGGAGAAGCACTTCGGCCGGCTGGTCGACTACGACTTCACCGCGAGGATGGAGGACGACCTCGACCGGATCGCCGCCGGTGAGGCGAAGTCCGTGCCGTGGCTCAAGCGCTTCTACTTCGGTGAGGGCGAGGGCGCGGCCGGCGGTGCCGCCGAGGCCGGCAACGGCGACGGCGACCACCTGGGCGGCCTGAAGGAACTGGTCACCGACCTCGGCGCGATCGACGCCCGGGAGATCAGCTCGTTCCGGATTAGTGACGACATCACCCTGCGGGTCGGCCGCTACGGCCCGTACGTCGAGCGCGCCTCGGCCGTCGAGGGCGAGCCCGGCCAGCGCGCCGACATCCCGGACGAGCTGCCGCCGGACGAGCTGACCGTCGAGCTGGCCGAGGAGCTGCTGGCCAAGCCCAGCGGCGACTTCGAGCTCGGCCCGGACCCGGTCAGCGGCAACATGCTGGTCGCCAAGGACGGCCGCTACGGCCCGTACGTGACCGAGATCCTGCCCGAGGGCACGCCCAAGACCGGCAAGAACGCCGTCAAGCCGCGCACTGCCTCGCTGTTCAAGACGATGGCGCTGGACACCGTCACCCTGGAGGACGCGCTGCGGCTGCTCTCGCTGCCGCGCGTGGTCGGCACCGACGCCGAGGGCGCCGAGATCACCGCGCAGAACGGCCGCTACGGCCCGTACCTCAAGCGCGGCACCGACTCGCGCTCGCTCACCAGCGAGGACCAGCTCTTCACCATCACCCTCGACGAGGCGCTGGCGATCTACGCCCAGCCCAAGCAGCGCGGTCGCGCCGCGGCCGCCCCGCCGCTCAAGGAGCTGGGCACCGACCCGGTCTCCGAGCGCCCGGTGGTGGTCAAGGACGGCCGCTTCGGCCCGTACGTGACCGACGGCGAGACCAACGCCACGCTGCGCAAGGACGACGAGGTCGAGACCATCACGCCGGAGCGCGGCTACGAGCTGCTCGCCGAGAAGCGGGCGCGCGGGCCGGTGAAGAAGGTGGCGAAGAAGGCCCCGGCGAAGAAGGCCGCGGCCAAGAAGACGACCACCGCCAAGGCGACGGCGACCAAGACCGCCGCCAAGAAGACGGCGGCGAAGAAGACGACCACCACCAAGACGGCGGCGGCGAAGAAGACGGCCGCGAAGAAGACCGCGGCCGCCAAGACCACCGCCACCACCGACGAGGGCTGATCCGACGGGGCTGATCCGACGGGGCTGATCCGTCGGGGCTGATCCGACGAGGCTGATCCGTCGGGCGGCAGCTCGACGGCAGCTCGACGGCAGCTCGACGGCGGCACCGGGCCCGCGTCCCCCACCAGGGGGCGCGGGCCCGAGCTCTGTGCGGGGCCGGGCCCGAGCTCTGTGCAGGGATCGTCACAGGCCGGTGATGAGGGCGAACCGGAACCCCCTTCGTCTCAATCCGGCAAAGCCCAGCCCGCTACGCTGACCGTATGACGAGCGAGGAGCAGCCCACCCCCAGCGCCGCCCCGGCCGCCGGAGCCACCGGGCCCGACCTGCCCGAGGTCGCGCCCGCCGGCACCCCGGTGGACCGGGCCCGGGCGCTGCTGCGGACCAGGCCCTACCGGCGCCTGTGGACCACGCAGCTGATCGGCGGCACCGCCGACCGGCTCGGGCTGCTGGTGCTGCTCGCGCTCACCGTGATCGCCGTCGCCCAGGGCGGGCAGTTCGGCGACCTGCCGCGCAGCCTCGCCTTCGCCGTGGCGGCCGTCCTCGCCGCCCGGGTGGCGGCCACCGGGCTGGTCGGCGTGGCGCTGCTGGAGCCGGTGCACCAGCTGGTCGCCGGCAAGCTCGACCGGCGCTGGACGCTGGTCGGAGCCGACGCGCTGAGCGCCCTGCTGATCGGGCTCGCGCCCTGGTGGACGGTCTGGCTGGGCTCCGGCCCCCGGCCCTCCGGCGGGGCCGGCTACGTGCTGCTCGCCACGGTGTTCCTCACCGGTGCGGCCGAGCGGGTCCGGGGGATCGCCAGGGCCGTCGCCGTCCCCGGCCTGCTGCCGCCGGCCAACCCGTACGCCCCGGCCGCCGAGCGGCGGCCGGCCGCCGCCAACCTGGACACCGTCCGGAGCATCGACCGGTTCACCGGCTGGGTCACCGTGCCGCTCGGCGCCCTCGGCCTGGTCGCGTTCACCCTGGTCAACAACGTCGGTGCGGCGCTCGGCTCGGACTGGCTGCGCGCCCACCAGCTGACCTTCGCGGCGCTCGGCGCGGCCGGCCTGTTCACCGCCGCGGCCGTCCGCGGCCACCTCCAGCAGCTGCCCGGCGGCCCCGTGGCCGTCGCCCCGCACTCGCCGCTGACCGGCCTGCGCGCCCCCACCGACGCGACCCCCGGCCCCGCCCTGGGCAAGGGCCGCACCGGCAGCGCCCCGTACTTCACCTTCGCCGTCGCGGCCGGCTACGCCTCGATGGCGGGCGTCGCCGCCCTGGCGCTGCTCACCGCCGCCGAGCACCGGGCCGGACCGATCGGCTACGGCCTGGTCGTGCTCGCCGCGGCCAGTGCCCCGGCGCTGGGCGCCCGGCTCACCCGGGCCACCCTGCCCTCGCTCTCCCGCCGCCGGCTGCTCGCGCTGGCGCTGCTCGCCGAGGGCGTCGCGCTGATCCTGGCCGGGCTGGTGCTGGACTTCGTGCTGGTCCTGCTGCTCACCGTGCTGGCCGGACTGGCCGCCGGGATCGTCGTCTCCGCCGGGCGGGGCCTGCTCGCCCAGGAGGTCGAGGAGGCCCGGCTGTCCAAGGTCACCGAGCACCTGTACGCGGTGCTGCGGGCCGTGGTCGCCGCCGCGCTGGTCGTCGTCCCGCTGATCGCCGCCGGGTACGGGGACGTCGAGTACGGCACCGTCGAGCCCGGCTCGTTCACCTTCATCCACGGCGGCGGCGCCCTCGCCGTCGCCACCGCGGGGCTGCTCACCCTCGTCCTCGCCGCCGTCGTGCTGCTGCGCACCGACGACCGGCGCGGCACCGTGCCGTTCGGCCGGGACCTGGTCGACGCCGTCCGCGGCGGCAGCGGCCCGGTGCCGCACCGGGGTGCCGGCACCGGCTTCTTCATCGCCCTGGAGGGCGGCGACGGCGCCGGCAAGTCCACCCAGGCCCAGGCACTCGCCGAGTGGATCCGCGGCAAGGGGCACGAGGTCGTGCTCACCCGCGAGCCCGGCGGCAGCCCGGTCGGCCAGCGGCTGCGCGGCCTCGTCCTGGACGTCGGCAACACCGGCCTGTCGCACCGCGCCGAGGCGCTGATCTACGCGGCCGACCGCGCGGAGCACGTCGAGAACGTCATCCGGCCGGCCCTCGCCCGCGGCGCCGTGGTGATCACCGACCGGTACATGGACTCCTCCATCGCCTACCAGGGCGCCGGGCGCGACCTGGCCGCCACCGAGGTCGCCCGGATCTCCCGCTGGGCGACCGGCGGACTGCTGCCCGACCTCACCGTGGTGCTGGACGTCGACCCGACCCGGGCCCGGCAGCGCTTCACCGAGGCGCTCGACCGGCTGGAGTCCGAGCCCACCGAGTTCCACCAGCGGGTCCGGGCCGGCTTCCTCGCCCTCGCGGCCGCCGACCCGGCGCGCTACCTGGTGGTGGACGGCAGCCAGGCCCCCGGCTTCGTCACCACCGCCATCCGCCACCGGCTCGACCGCGAGCTGCCGCTCTCCGAGCAGGAGAAGGCCGCCCGCGCCGAGCAGGAGCGGCTGGCCAAGGAGGAGGCCGAGCGGCGCGCTGCCGAGGAGGCCCGCAGGAAGGCCGAGGAGGAGGCCGCCGAGCGCAAGCGCCAGGAGGTGCTGGCGCAGCTGCGGGCCGAGCAGGCCGAGCAGGAGCGGCTCGCCAAGGAGGAGGCCGAGCGGGTCGCCGCCGAGGCGCGGCGCAAGGCCGAGGAGGAGGCCCGCCGCCGGGCCGAGCAGGAAGCCCGTCGCCGGGCCGAGGAAGAGGCTCGCCGTCGGGCGGAGGAAGAGGTCCGGCTGGCGGCGGAGGCCGCCGAACGGAAGCGGATCGCCGACGAGGCGGCCGCCCAAGCCGAGCTCCAGCGGCAGCGGGAGCTGGCGCGCGAGGAGCAGCGGCGCCGGGCGGAGGAGGCGCTGCAGCGGGCCGAGGAAGCCCGGCTGGCGCAGGCCGCCGCGCTCGCGGCTGCGGCTGCAGCGGCGCAGACGGCTGCGGACCGGGCCGGTGCGGCGGCGACGGCGGAGCTCCGGGCGGTTCGGGACACGCCTCGTGACGCGCCTCGGGACGAGCCTCGGGACACTTCTCGGGACGCGGCGGGCGGCCTCGGCGACGAGGCGACGCGGGAGCTGACGCCGCAGGACCGGCAGGCGGCCGTCCGGGCGGCTGAGGCCGCTGAGGCTGCGAAGGCCGCGAGGGCGGCTGAGGCTGTTGAGGCGACCACCCGGCTGCCGAAGGTGCCGGCCGTCGACGAGACCGCGGTGCTGCCGAAGGTGCCGGCGGTGGACGAGACGGCCGTGCTGCCGAGGGTTCCCGCCGTGGACGAGACCGCAGTGCTGCCGCGGGTCGGTCCGGGGCGTCCCGGCGAGCCGGTGGACAGTACCCGTGAGCTGCCGGTGGTTCCGCAGGCCGGCGAGTCACAGTCCGGCGAGTCGCAGTCCACCGCCGAGCGGCCGAGGCCGGACTGGGCCGAGGAGACGCCGATGGACGACCTGCCGAGCCTCACCGACACGCTGCTCGGCTCGCGGGACGAGTGGGCGCACTGGGAGCACGGCGGAGACCGGGCCGACTCCGGCCGCGGTGGCGGGGACGACCGCGGCGAGGACGGCGGGAAGGGCAAGGACAAGGGCAAGAGCCGCCGCTGGGGCCGACGCAGCTGAGCAGCGCGGGCCGGGAGGTCCGACGGCCGGTTGGAGGACGGGCGGTGTCGCACCGGGGGAGCCCCGGGGTGGCACCGCCCGTCGTCGTACCCGGGGGCGCGCGGCGGTCGGCCGTGGGTTCGGCCGTGGGCTCGGCGGGGGTGCGGTGCGGGGCGGCGGCGGTTCGGCCGTCGTTCGCGGCCCGGTGCGCCTCGGACGGAGCAGTGGCTGTCGGAGCGGAGACGTATGCTCGACGGCGGGGAATCGGCGCCTGGCGCGCTGCCGTACGGAGCTTGGGAGCAGCAGTGGCCGTCTGGGACGACCTGGTGGGTCAGGATCGGGTGGTCGAACAGCTGACCGCCGCGGCCCGGGCGGCCGGGGCGACGGTCGAGGCCGGTCGCGGCGCCGCCGCCGACCAGGGCGGGAACGCCTCCCTGATGACGCACGCCTGGCTGTTCACCGGCCCGCCCGGCGCCGGGCAGGTCACCGCCGCGCGCGCCTTCGCCGCCGCCCTCCAGTGCACCAGCCCCGACCTCGCGCTGGGCGGCACGCCCGGCTGCGGGTTCTGCGACGGCTGCCACACCGTGCTGGCCGGCAGCCACGCCGACGTCAAGTACGTGCGGACGGACGGCTTGTCCATCGGCGTCGGCGACATGCGCGACCTGGTCCTGCGCGCCTCCAGCTACCCGACCGGCGGCCGCTGGTCGGTGATCCTGGTGGACGCCGCCCACCGGCTCACCGAGGCCGCCGCCAACGCGCTGCTCAAGGGCGTGGAGGAGCCCTCCCCGCGCACCGTCTGGCTGCTGTGCGCCCCCTCCGTCCAGGACGTGCTGCCGACCATCCGCTCGCGCTGCCGCCTGCTGGTGCTGCGCACGCCCGCCGCCGAGGCGGTCGCCGACATGCTGGTCGGCCGTGACGGCGTCGACCCGGAGACCGCCCGGCTCGCCGCGCTCGCCGGCCAGGGCGACATCGAACGCACCCGCCGCCTCGCCGTGGACGAGCAGGCCCGCACCCGCCGGGCCGAGGTGCTGCGGATCCCGCTGGAGGTCGCCGACATCGGCGGCTGCCTGACCGCCGCCCAGCGCCTGGTCGACACCGCCAAGGCGGACGCCGAGGCCCTCGCCGAGACCCAGGACACCAAGGAGACCGACGACCTCAAGGCCGCCTACGGCGCCGCCGAGGGCAGCAAGGCGCCGCGCGGCATGGCCGGGGCCGTCAAGGAGCTGGAGAAGCGGCAGAAGAGCCGGGCCACCCGCACCCGCCGGGAGACGCTCGGGGTCGCGCTGCTCGACCTGCTCGGGTTCTACCGGGACGTGCTGGCGATCCAGCTCGGCTCCACCGGTGTGCTCGCCAACGAGGACCAGCGGCAGGCGCTCGACCGGGTCGCCCGGGACGGGACGGCCGAGAACACCCTGCGCCGGATCGAGGCGGTGCTCGCCTGCCGGGTGGCGCTGGACCGCAACGTGGACCCGCTGCTCGCGGTCGAGGCGATGACGATGGCGCTGCGGGCGGGCTGAGGGGCGTCCCGGTCGGGGGCGGTTGGGCGACTGTCGGGTTGTCGGCTCGTCAGGTCGTCAGCTGGTGTGGCTCTGCGGTCGTGCGGCCGTGCGGACGGCGGTGGGGCAGGGGCCGTACGCCGCCCGGAGGTGCCGGGGGTCGGTCCGGCGTCCCACCTTCGAGTGAACGGGCGATACTCGCCGGGCACACCCGCGTGTGACGGCGTGCCCGTTGTGCACGCTGGGGGCCGACTGTGCCCCGGCCGTACCCCGGTCCTCCCCGTCGGGAGGGCCCGCCGCCGGAGCGGTCGCCCCCCGCACGGCACCGGGTCCGGTCCGGCGCCGGCCCTCGTCCCGAGGTGGTGCGTTCCGTGGTTCGTCCGCTCCTCGTCATTCCCCTGCTGGCTGCCGCCATCGGCGGACTCTGGCTGGCGCGCGGTGCGCTCCAGCGCTGGCGCGACCTGCAGTCCGCCGCGACCTACGAGCTGGCGGGCGACCGGTGGCCGATGCTGGTCCGGGCGGGAGGGGCGATGGTCTGCGGGGTGTGCGTCACCGCGTTGACGCTGCTCACCGCGCTCGGGGCGTTCGGTGGTCTCGGGCACGGCCCGTCCTCGACGGACCGGACCGAATCGGCCGTCGACGCGGCCGCGGCCGGGGCCTGGTCGGGCTCCGCGCCGGGGACGGCGGGCCGGCAGCAGGCGGCGCCGCCCGTCGCCACCGAGCCGGCCGCGGGTGCGGCGGGTGCGGCAGGTGCGTCGGGGGCGGGTGCGGCGGGTGCCTCGGCGTCGGCGGCCGCCCCCGCCGTGGTCAGCCGCTTCGACAGCGTGGGGCACCCGGGCGGCGGCGAACTGCTGCAGTCCGCCGTGCTCGGCCCCGACGGGAAGCCGCGCAACGTCCGGGTCTGGCTGCCCGCGCAGTACGCCAAGGAGCCCAACGCGCGCTTCCCGGTCGTCGTGATGCACGCCGCCACCCCGGGCAAGACCGCCGACGCCGAGGTCCCGGACGTCTTCGAGGGCGTCGGCGCCGCCCTGCAGGCCGGCCGCGCCCGTCCGTTCATCCTGGTCGCCCCCGAGGCGCCGAACGGCACCGCGCACCCCTGCGAACTGGTCGCCGCCGCCCCGGCCGCCGTCGCCGACGACGCGGCCCTGCGCACCACGATCGCCGCCTCCTTCCGCACCCTCCAGCCCGGCCCGGCCTCCTGGGGCACCCTCGGGGTCGACGGCGGCGCGCCGTGCGCCGCCGCGGCCGGGCTCTCCCGCCCGGACCTGTACGGCGCCGCCGCCGCCGTCTCCGGCCGCTACGACACCGCCGCGCTCACCCAGACCGGCGCCGAGGCCCCGGCGGGAAGCGCGGCCAAGCTGCTGCTCGCCGCCGCCAAGGGCGACGCCGCCGGGATCGACGCGGCCCGCAAGCTGCAGGCCTCGCTCAAGGCCGCTCCGGGCCCGGCGGCCAAGGCCGAGGTGCGGATCTCGGACAACGTGCAGGACTACTCGGCGGACCGGGAGCGGCTGCGACTGGTCCGTCAGGCGGCACAGTTCCTGGCCGAGGCGCTGGCCAAGGCTTCCTGAGCGACGCTGGTGGAGGCGTCGTGAGCGCCGGCCGAGCCGGCGTTACGCTGCCCGGTGCCCGGGGTGGGTACCGGGCAGCGGTGTTCCTTCGTTCCCGTGCGTTTCTCGGACTGGTGGGTTGGGAGGAGACGGATGAGGGGCTTCGCGCGGTTGCGGGCGGTTGCGGTGGTGCTCGCGGTCGGGCTGCTGGCGGCCTCGGCGGGCGGGTGCGGCCGGGGTTCCTCGGGGCCGGCGGGTGGGTCCGGCGCCTCCGGTGTGCCCGGACAGGCCTCCTCCGACTCGACGGGTGCGGGTGCGGGTGCGGGTGCGGGGGCGGGCTCGGACGCGGGTGCGGGGGCGCGGCCCGGTGGTGGTGACGGTGACGGTGCCGGCGTCGGGGCCACCCCGTTGGAGCCGCTGCCCGCCGCCGTCCCCGCCGCACTCGCGCCGTACTACGCCCAGCACCCGGCCTGGCAGTCGTGCGACGGCGGCTTCGAGTGCGCCACTTTCCGGGTCCCGATGGACTACGACCACCCCGGTGACGGTGAGCTCACCCTCGCGGCCGCCCGCGCCGCCGCCCTGCCCGACGACCCCGACGACCCCGGCGGCGCCGGCGCCGCCGGCGACACCCCCCGGGCGGGTTCGCTGCTGCTCAACCCGGGCGGCCCCGGCGGCTCGGCGGTCGAGTACCTGGAGGCCGTCGCCGGGACGTACGACCGCACGGTGCGCGCCCGGTACGACCTGGTCGGCCTCGACCCGCGGGGGGTCGGCCGCAGCAACCCGGTCAGCTGCCTGAACGGCGAGCGGATGGACGCCTTCACCGCCGCCGACCTGGCTCCCGGCGACCAGGGGGCGGTCGACGCGCTGGTCGCCGTCGACAAGGAGTTCGCCGAGGGCTGCCGCAGGCAGGCCGGGACCGCGCTCGGCCACCTCAGCACCGTCGAGTCCGCCCGCGACATGGACGTGCTGCGCGCCCTGCTCGGCGACGAGCGGCTCAACTTCGTCGGAAAGTCGTACGGCACCTTCCTCGGCGCCACCTACGCGGGCCTGTTCCCGACCCGGGTCGGGCGGGTGGTGCTGGACGGCGCCATGGACCCGGCGCTCGACTCCGTCACCGGCAACCGCACCCAGGCCGGCGGCTTCGAGACCGCCTGGGCCGCCTTCGCCGAGGACTGCGCCAAGCGCGAGGACTGCCCGCTCGGCCGCACCGGACAGCAGGTCGGCGACCAGCTCACCGCCCTGCTCGCGACCGTCCACGCCCACCCGCTGCCCAGCACCGACAACGGGCGCCGGCTCACCGAGGCCCAAGCCACCACCGGCGTCGTCCAGGCCATGTACGCCGAGTTCCTCTGGCCCAAGCTGCGCACCGCGCTCACCGACGCCAGGGCCGGCGACGGCACCGGGCTGCTCAAGCTCTCCGACGCCTACTACGGGCGCGAGGCGGACGGCTCCTACCCCAACCTGATGTTCGCCAACACGGCGGTCAACTGCCTCGACCTGCCCGCGCCGTTCCGCTCGCCCGAGGACGTCCAGCGGGCGGTGCCGGACTTCGAACGCGCCTCGCCGCACTTCGGCCGCGACATGGCCTGGATGGCCCTGACCTGCGCCTACTGGCCCGTCCGGGCCACCGGCGCGGCCCACACCATCCGGGCCGCCGGCGCCGCCCCGATCGTCGTCATCGGCACCACCCGCGACCCGGCCACCCCCTACGCGTGGGCCCGCTCCCTCGCCGGACAGCTGGAATCCGGCCGCCTGCTCACCTACGACGGCGACGGCCACACCGCGTACGGGCGGCGCAGCAGCTGCGTCGACGGCGCGGTCAACCGCTTCCTGCTCACCGGGGAGGCGCCGGACCAGGGCAAGCGCTGCGACCGGTAGCCCCGGGTGGCCCCGGGGAGCCGCCGGCCGGGCCTCCGCTCAGGCGGAGGAGACCGCCAGCTTCGCGGCGAAGCCCGCGAACAGGACGGCGACACCGCTGGTCAGGGTCGCGGACAGGCGCCGGCGGCGACGGAAGGCCGTCGCGAGCGTGGTGCCCGCGAAGATCAGCAGCGAGAGGTACAGCATGCTGAAGGTCTGCAGGATCCCGCCCAGCAGCGCGAAGGAGAGCACCGGTTGCCCGTAGGACGGGTCGACGAACTGGGTGAAGAACGACAGCAGGAACAGGATCGCCTTCGGGTTCAGCAGGCTGATCACCAGCGCCCGCCGGAACGGCCGCTCACCCGCCTCCTCCACCGCCTCCGCACCGCCCGCCGGATCGGCCTCGGCCCGGTGCTCGCGCCACAGCTGGCGGGCCGCCCGCAGCATCCCGAACCCGATCCACAGCAGGTACGCGGCACCGCCGAACTTCACCACCGCGAACACCGCCGGATTGGCCTTCAACAGCGAGGCCGCCCCCAACGAGGTCAGGCTGATCAACGTGAGGTCGCCGACGAACACCCCCGCCGCGGCCCGGTACCCGGTCCGGACGCCCTTGCGGGCGGCGACCGACAGCACGTACAGCGAGTTGGGGCCGGGCAGCAGAATGATGACGAGGGCGCCGAGGACGTACGTCGCCAGGTCGTTGACACCGAACACGGTGGCTCCGGGAGTGGGGAGGGGGCTGGCAGGGGGGCGCTCATCGTAACGTCGCACCGGCGATCGACCGAAGCGAAAACCGTCCACCCGCCGCGGCACCCCCACCCCAGCCCCACCGCCCCGGCTACGGATCACCTGCGAACCTGTGTAGACTGACCCGCGTTGCCACCACACGTGGCAGCGGTGCCGCCTTAGCTCAGTTGGCCAGAGCAACGCACTCGTAATGCGTAGGTCGCGGGTTCGAATCCCGCAGGCGGCTCTGTAGAAGCCCCAGGACTCACTCGCCGTGACCTGGGGCTTTTGCCTTTTCTCGGCCTGGGGGCAGGACCGGTGCGCGGGTGCCGGGGGTTATTGGTCGAGGTAGGTGAGGACGGCGAGGACGCGGCGGTTGTCGGTGTCGGTGGGGAGGAGGTTGAGCTTGGTGAAGATGTTGCTGATGTGTTTGGCGACGGCCTTCTCGGTGATGAAGAGGCCCTGGGCGATGCCGGCGTTGGAGCGGCCCTGGGCGAGCCATTCGAGGACTTCGCGTTCGCGGGTGGAGAGGGCGGCGACGGATTCGTCGCGTTCCTTGCGGATGAGGAGTTGGGAGATGACCTCGGGGTCCATGGCGGTGCCGCCGTCGGCGACGCGGCGGATGGAGTCGAGGAACTGGGAGCCGTTGGTGACGCGGTCCTTGAGCATGTAGCCGACGCCGCGGCCGCCGCTGGCGAGGAGTTCGCGGGCGTAGAGGGGTTCGACGTACTGGGAGAGCAGGAGGACGGGGAGGGTCGGGGTGGTGCGGCGGGCGGTGAGGACGGCGCGCAGGCCCTCGTCGGTGAAGTGGGGGGGGAGCCGGACGTCGACGACGGCGACGTCCGGCTGGTGGTCGGTGAGGGCGCGGAGGAGGTCGGCGCCGTTGTCGACGGCGGCGGTCACCTCGTGGCCGTAGGCCTGGAGGAGGCGGATCAGGCCGTCCCTCAGGAGGAAGTGGTCTTCGGCGAGGACAATGCGCACGGGAGCTCCATGGTGACCATGGTGGGGCCGTTGACGGGGCTGCTGACGGCGAGGACGCCGTCGAAGGTGGCGAGCCGTCGTTCGATGCCGCGCAGGCCGGTGCCGCGGGTGGCGTCGGCTCCGCCGCGGCCGGTGTCCGTGACGGTGACGCGCAGCATGCCGTGATCGTAGCGAATGTCGATCCAGGCGCGGTCCGCGTGCGAGTGCTTGGAGACGTTGGTGAGGATCTCCGAGATGGCGAAGTAGGCGGCGGACTCGACGGGCATCTCGGGGCGGCCGGGGAGGTCGACCGCGACCTCGGTGGGGACCGGGCAGACCATCGCCAACGCCCGGACGGCGTCGGCCAGTCCGCGGTCGGCGAGGACCGGCGGGTGGATGCCGCGGACCAGGTTGCGGATCTCCTCCAGGGCCTTGGAGGAGGACTCCCGGGCCTCGATCAGCAGGGCGCGGACGGCGTCCGGGTTGGTCTCCAGGAGGTGCTCGGCGGCGTCCAGGGTCATGCCCATCGCGACCAGGCGGGCCTGGGCGCCGTCGTGGAGGTCGCGCTCGATCCGGCGGATCTCGGCCATCTGGGTGTCCACCGCGGTGCTGCGGGTGGTGGTGAGGTGCTCGATCCGGCTGGCCATCAGCTCCTGCTCGCTCGGGGCGAGCATCGAGCGGGTGTGGAGGGCGTGCCGGCGCACCGCACGGGGCGCCGTCCAGAGGGCGAGCGGGAGTTGGAGCAGGCCGAGGACACCGGCCAGGACGGCGGTGGCCTGGCCGTCGATCGGGATGAACTGGTACCAGAGGCCGTCCCACTCGGTGGACAGCGGGACGCCGAAGAAGGCCAGGAAGATCCCCCAGAGGCCGCTGAGCACCAGGGCGATCGGGCCGAAGGCGAGCAGGCCGCCGGCGATCGGGTCGGTGAGGATCCAGGCGAACTCCCGGCGGGTCTGCGGGTCGCTCATGATCCAGCGGTAGCGGGCGATCGCCCCGGAGGCGCCCTCGGGGACGGGCGGCAGCGGTCCGGGCGGGCCCGGGATCCGGACGCCCGACCAGTCCTCGGCCAGGCCGCGCTGACGGGCCGCCAGGGCGCGGACCCGCTGCATCGCCCGGGGCACCAGGCCGAGGCCGGGGCCGACCAGGGAGATCGCGGTGGTGAGTCCGAGGGACCGGCCGAAGGCGGAGACGGAGAGCCAGCAGAGCGTCAACGCGCGCCGGAGTCCGGTGAGTCCGGCGGAAGCGGAGAAGCCCCTGATCTCGACCGGTGCCGGGTCGGGCCCGAGCTGCATCGTGCGGTCCATGGACGCGCTCCTCTCTGGTGCCTGCGTGCTGCTCCCGGCCGTGGTGGCCGTGGGGACCATTCTGGCGGCGGTGGGGTGCGGGACGCGGTGGTACTAACTCCCCTCTTGGGGAGACGCCTTCGGGGTGGCGAGGAAGAGGGAGAGGGTGTCGGCGACGCAGGCCGCGCGGGTCTCGCCCTCGATCTCCACGGTCATCCGCACCGCGGCCAGGTGGCCGGCCGGGGTCTCGCGCACGCTGGTCACCCGGGCGCCGCCGCGGACCCGGGCGCCGACCTTCACCGGGTGCGGGAAACGCACCTTGTCCAGGCCGAAGTTGACGCCCATGGTGACGGACTCGATCTCGAAGATGGCGCGCATCATCGCCGGCAGCAGGCCGAGCGTCAGGTAGCCGTGGACGATGGTGGTGCCGAAGGGGCCGGTGGCCGCGCGTTCCGGGTCCACGTGGATCCACTGGAGGTCGCCGGTCGCGCCGGCGAACCGATCGACGCTGTCCTGGGTGACGACCAGCCAGTCGCTGTAGCCGAGGTGCTCGCCGGTCGCCTCGGTGAACTCGGCCAGGGTGGCAAAGGATCTCATGGGGTGATTCTCCGCCGCGGCGGCTGACGCTCAACTGACGTGCCGCTGACGGAGGGTGGGGGAGAGGGGGGAGGGTGGAGGAGGGTCGGGGGAAGGAGGGAGGGGCGGGGTCAGCCGTAGCGCTTGAGCTCGTGGAAGAAGTCGGGGACGGTGTGCAGCCGGCCCGCCGCCAGGACCTGGTCGTGGACGTGCTTGGCGACGGCCAGGTCGAGCACGCCGAGGCCGAACGGGGAGAAGACCACCGTGCGGTCGGCGGGCGGGGTGATCGTGCCGGTGAGCACGTCGTACAGCGTGCCGGCCACGAACGTGCGGTGGCCGACGCGCTGTTCGGCCAGGTGCGGGGAGGTGCCGGCCTTGAGGCAGTGGTCGATGTCGTCGACCACGTTCCAGGAGTCGAGGACGATCTCCGGGGAGAGGTCGCGCAGCGAGATGTGCAGCACGAGCGGGTGGTGGGCGAACCAGGCCGGGTCCGTCACGTGCGGTTCGCCGGCCACGGTGGCGAAGACGACCAGGTCGGCTGAGCGGACCAGGTCCTCGGGCTTCTCGTGGACGGTGACGGCCAGGTCCTCGCCCTCGGCCCGGCGCAGGTAGTCGGCGAAGCCGTGGGCGTGGTCGGCGGAGAGGTCGTGGACACCGGCCTCGGTGAAGTCGAAGCCGTTGGCGGCGAGGTAGGTGTGGAGGTAGCGGGCGATCAGGCCGACCCCGAAGAAGCCGACCCGGCGCGGGCGTTCGCCCCGGGCGTCGGCCAGCCGGGCGGCGGCGAGGGCGGCGGAGGCGGCGGTGCGGGCCGCGCTGATGATCGAGCTCTCCAGGCAGGCGAACGGGTAGCCGGTCTCCGCGTCGTTGAGGATCAGGACGGCGGAGGCGCGCGGGAGGCCGGCGGCCACGTTCCCGGGGAAGCTGGAGATCCACTTGATGCCGTGCACTCCGGGGTCGTTCGAGGTGGGCCCGGAGTCGGGGCCGTCGCCCGCACCCGAGGCCCGGAGCGAGGCCGGCAGGGCGATGATCCGGTCGGACGGGCGGTCCGGGAAGCGCAGGAAGTACGAGTCCGGGTTGACCGTCCGTCCCTCGCCGTGCAGCCGGTAGGCGGCCTCGACGGTGGCGATGACGTCCTGCTCGTGGCCGTGCAGGGCCTCGTGCACCTGGGCGCCGGGGACGACGGCGAAGGTCGGGGCACCGGTCGTGGCAGCACCGGTCGTGGCAGCACTGGTCATGGGAACACTGGTCATGGGAACACTGCTCCTGCTCGGGTGCGGTACGGGAGTGGGTTCAGCCGATCCGGGCGAGGCCCTTGGCGCCCTGCCGGGCGCGCCCGCGGGAGACCAGCAGCGGGTCCCAGTCGGGGCCGCGGTCGGGGAGCCTGGCCGGGTCGCCGAGCACGGCCCCCGCGGCGACCTCGGTCAGCAGCGGGCGGTCCAGGATCTGCCCGGCGGCGACCATGCCGCCGGTGGCGACCGCGCTCAGGCCGCTGCCGAAGCGGGTGCTCTGGCCGACCACGTACAGGCCCTCGACGTCGGTGCGCACGTCGGGCCGCTTGCTGACGTTGCCCCAGCGGGCCATGCCGTACGGGGTGCCGCCGCTGCTGCGGGTGTAGCGCTCGTGGCTGAGCGGGGTGGCCGTCTCCAGGTGGGTGATGCGGTCCCGGAAGGGGCCGACCACCTTCTCGGCGGCGGTCACCATCAGTTCGGTGAACTGCTGCTTGCGGGCCTGGTAGGCGGCGTCGCGGCGGTAGGGCTCGCCGTCCACCGGGCCGCCGCGGACGCCCCAGAAGTCGTAGCCGGGCGGGCAGAGGGTGAGCAGCTGGAAGTTGGAGTGGCCGGGCGGGCAGACCGCGGTGGCGTCCGGGTCCTTGCGGGAGGCGAAGGAGAACATCAGCTGGGGTATCGAGTCCACCGTGCCGTCGCGTTCCCAGCGCTCGATCATGGCGGCGTGGGCGGCCTCCATGTCGTCGCTGCCGTGCCACCAGAGGTTGGCGTTGGGCAGGCCGGGCAGCTCGGTGTCGAGGGCGATGTACACCGCGACCAGGGCGCCGCGCATGGTGGCCGCGCGGGTCCGGTCGACCAGGTCGGCGGGGAAGGCCCGTTCGCCGCCGCACAGGTCGAGCACGGTGCGGCGGTAGTCGGCGTTGGAGATCACCAGGGGGGCGGAGATCCGGGTGCCGTCGGTGAGTTCGACGCCGGTGGCGCGACCCTCCTCGATCAGGATCCGGCGCACCTCGCAGCGGGTGCGCAGTTCGCCGCCGTACGACTCCAGGGCCTCGACGAAGGCGGCCACCAGGACCTGCCCGCCGCCCTCCGGGTAGTAGGCGCCGCGCAGGTAGTGGTCGAGCATCGCGGCGTGCTCGGCGAAGGTGATGCCGTCCGGCATGGTGCCGTAGTTGCCGGCCTGGGCGGCGAGCAGGGTGCGGGCCTTGGGCGAGAGGCCGCAGTGGTCCAGGGCCTCGGCGAGGGTCCGGGCCCGGCGGGCCCAGCGCATGGTGTCCGGGTACTGGCGGAACAGGTCGACCATGGGGCGGCCGAGCAGGGCCTCCCGGGTGGCTCCGGCCACCGTCTCGGCGAGGTGGACGAAGCGGTCGACGCCCTCGGCCTCCTCGGGCAGGGCCGCGCGCAGCCGGTCCCGGTAGCCCGGCCAGCCGGCCGGTACGTCCAGGGTGGCGGTGGGGGTGATGATCCGGTCGAAGCCCTGCTCGTTGTCCATCGGGCGGAAGGACACCCGGTCGCGGACGCCGAGTCCGGACAGGATCGCGGGGAAGATGCCGTCCGGCCCGCAGTCGCCGACGTAGTGGGTGCCGACGTCGAACTCGTACTTGCGCCGGCGGCGGAAGACGTGGGCGTTGCCGCCGGCCACGTCGTGCTGTTCGAGGACGAGCACGCTGCGCCCGTCGGCGGCCAGGTAGGCCGCGCTGACCAGTCCGCCGAGGCCGCTGCCGACCACGATCGCGTCGTAGTGGTCTCTGCCGCCCCCGGCCGTCGGACCCTGCACTTCCCGCATTCCCGCCCCCACTCGTCGGACCATCAGAACGTGCCGCCGCCGTGGATCTCGAAGACCGACCCGCTGATGTACGCCGCCCGGTCGGAGAGCAGGAAGGAGACCAGGTCGGCCACCTCTTCCGGCTTGCCGACCCGCCCGAGCGCAACGCTCCCCAGCATCCGTTCCAGCGCTGCCCCGGACATCCCGCCGACCATGTCGGTCGCGATCAGGCCCGGGGCGACCACGTTGGCCCGCACGCCGCGCGGGCCGCACTCCTTGGCCAGGGATTTGGTGAAGCCGATGATCCCCGCCTTCGAGGCGGCGTAGTTGGCCTGGCCGACGTTACCGTAAATCCCGGACACTGACGACAGGTTGACGATCACTCCGGTGCGCCGCTTGCTCATCGCGAAGGCCGCCGCGCGGCACACGTGGTAGACGCCGTCCAGGTTCGTGCGCAGCACTTCGTCCCAGTCGGATTCGGGCATCAGGATCACCGGACGGTCCCTGGTGATGCCCGCCGAGGTGACCGCGGCGTCGACCGGGCCGAGGTCGCGCTCGGTGCGGGCGAACCAGTCGCGGACCGCGGCGGAGTCGGCCACGTCGCAGCGGGTCGCGGTGATCCGGGTGCCGGCCTCCCCGGCCTCCTTGACCAGCCGGTCGGCGGCGTCGGCGTCGGCGCGGTAGCAGAAGGCGACGTCGTAGCCGTCCCGGGCGAGGCGGAGCACGATCGCCCGGCCGATGCCCCGGGAGCCGCCGCTGACCAGGGCGATCATGCGTCGGCTCCGTTCGGGGCGGTCGGGTTCGGGGTGGTCGGCTTCGGGGTGGTGGTCGCGGCGGGAACGGTGGCCGGGGCCAGCAGGCGGAGCACGGCGCAGCCGACCGCGCCGTCCCGGTCGACGGCGGTGACCAGGGCGGTCCGGCCCGCCGCGGCCGGTTCGGTCTCGGCGGTGCTGAGCAGCGCCTGGATCTGGAAGGTCGCGGCGGCCGCGCTGGTGTCGCCGAGCAGCGCCATGGACGGGACGGCGGTGAGCGCCGGGGCGGGCAACAGCGCGGCCAGTGCCGCCCGTTCGGCCCGGCCGGCCGCGGTGGGCGCGGCGCTGGGCACGGCCGCCCACACCTCCTCGGCGGTGGCACCGGCCCGGGCGAGGGCGCGGCGCACGCAGGTGGTGACGGCGGCGCCGGGGTCGTCGTCGATGTCGACCCGGGTCTCGATCGCCAGGACGGCGGCCAGCGCCGGGCGTCGGGCGGTGCCGGCCGGTTCGAGCACCAGCAGGCCGCAGCCCTCGCCGAGCAGCGGCGACGGGTCGCCGGGGGCGACGGCGGCGTGCTCGATCCAGGCGTGGGCGGCGGAGAACTCCTCGGCCGAGCCCACCAGGTACGTGGTCGCCCGGCCCTGGCCGAGCAGCCGGCGGGCGTAGTTGAGCGCCAGCAGGCCGCTGACCCGGCCGCCCGCGACGGTGGTGTTGGGGCCGGTGAGGCCGTGCCGGATGGCGGTGGCGCCGGCGGCGTGGTTGAGGCTGCCGAAGGGGATCCGGCCGGCGTCCACGTGGAAGGGCAGCGCGTTGGTGTACGACTGCTTGAGGAAGTTGGTGACGTTCTCCAGGCTGCCCATCGAGATGCCGAGGACCACGCCGGTGCGCTCGTCGGTGGGCACCTCCCGCCGGCCCCCGGCGTCGTTCAGCAGGCCGTCGGAGGCGACCAGGGTGAGCGCGGTGAGCCGGTCCATCTTGGCGGTGCCGGTGGGGCCGAGCAGGCCCTTGATGTCGAAGCCGGGCACCAGGCAGGCCTCGGCGGAGGGCAGCGGGCCGTACGCCTCGCCCGGCTCGGTGGCGGTGCGGGCGCGGGCCCGCAGGCCGTCGGCGAAGGCCCGGCTGGTCAGGCCGTACGGCGAGACGGCCGACCAGCCGGTGATGACGGGGGTCTCCGGCGGCAGGGCCGGCGGTGCGGTGGCGGTGGTCATCAGCGGTCTCGCTCTCCGTACGTGCCGAGGATCAGGACGGCGTTGTTGCCGGCGAAGGCGCTGGAGTTGTTCTCGACGATCCGGACCTCGGCGTCGACCGCCCGGTTGGGGACGACGTCCAGCGGGCATTCCGGGTCGGTCTCCCGGTGGTTGATGGTCGGCGGGATGAACTGGTCCGTGATGGCGATGCTGCAGGCGATCGCGGCGAGCGCGCTGGCGGCGCCCATCGAGTGGCCGAGCATCGACTTCACGGCGACGGTGGGCGGCGGGGCGTCGCCGTAGACGTCGAGGATCGCGGCCGACTCCGTCCGGTCGTTGGCCTTGGTGCCGGTGCCGTGCGCCGAGATGAAGTCGACCTCGTCGCGTTCGACCCCGGCGTCGGCCAGGGCCAGCCGGATGCCGCGGGCGATGCCCTCCCGGTTGGGGGCGGTGGCGTGGGCGGCGTCGCAGCTGAGGCCGTAGCCGAGCACCTCGGCGTGGATCCGGGCGCCGCGGGAGAGCGCGGACTCCAGGCTCTCCAGGACGAGGATGCCCGCGCCCTCGCCGGTCAGGATGCCCTGGCGGTCGCGGTCGAACGGTCGGACCACGTCCGGGGTGAGCGCGCCGAAGCGCTTGAACAGGGCGAAGGCCTTGCGGCAGACGGCGTCGGCGCCGCCGCACAGCGCGATGTCGACCTCGCCGGAGCGGATCGCGTCCAGCCCGTAGCCGATCGAGTAGTTGCCGGCCGCGCAGGCGGTGGTGATGGTGGTCGGCTCCACGTTGGGCATCCGCAGTTCACGGGCGATCGCGGTGCTCAGCCGGCCGGCGTTGATCCGGCGGGACAGCACCGGGTCGATCGCCTTCGGGTCCCCGGCGGCCAGCTCCTGCTCGACCAGCAGCCCGATGTCGTGCGACTCGCCGTCGGTGGTGCCGACGCTGATCACGGCCTGGCGCTCGCCGAGGTCGTCCTCGGTCAGCCCGGCGTCGTCGACCGCCATCCGGGCGGCCGCGACGGCGAACTGCCCGGCCCGGCCGACGTCCTGGAGCGGGACCCGGTGGATCCAGCGCTCCGGCTCGAAGTCGGGGACCTCGCAGGCGATGTTCTGGCCGAAGCCCTCGGTGTCGAAGCGGGTGATCGGCCGTGCGCCGGAACGGCCGGACCGCAGCCCCGCGGTGTACTCCTCGATGCCCGTGCCGATGCTGGAGATCGCCCCGAGACCGGTGAGGACGACCCGGCGGCGCCCGGCCGGCGTACCGGACCGGGGCGCCGCTGGTGACTGTGCGGTGGATTCCATGGGACCTCTCCTGGAGCGCGGTGTGGAGTGGTGTGGAGTGGGAGGGGTGCGTACGGGGTGCGGGTGGAGCGGGAGGGCGTGCGGGCTACCAGCCGGCGGCGGCCGCCGTCACCTCGTAGGTGGCCGCCACGTTCACCATCTTCGGCAGCTCGTTCATGTCGATGACGATGGAGTACTCCATCTCCAGCGCGCTCAGCACGTCGATCAGCTTGAGCGAGTCCGCGCCCAACTCGTCCACGAACAGGGCGGTGTCGGCGAACTCGGTGTGGACGTCGATGTTCTCGGCGATGATTTCGCGGATACGGGCGAGGCGTTCGGGTGCAACCGTCGTCATTTCTCGTTTCCTCCGTTTTCCAGGCGTCCGGAAATCTGCTTCCGGCCAGAAAGCTAATGAGCGCCGATGACGGGTCGATGACGTTCAACTGACGTCTGGTTCAATCCAGTTGTTGCAGGCTGAGCGGGCGCAGATCGGTCCAGTTGGCCTCGACGTGGGCGACGGCGGAGGCCCGGTCGGTGGCCTCCAGCGCGACCGACCAGCCGGACGGGACGGCGGCGAAGGAAGGCCAGAGGGAGTGCTGGCCCTCCTCGTTGACGAGGACGAGGAAGGTGCCGTCCTCGCGGTCGAAGGGGTTGGCCATGGCGGTTCGCTCCTGTGGGTGCCGAGGTACGGGTTGTGGGCGGCGGGTCGGGGTCAGGGGTGGTCGGGCGGTTCGGGGGCGGCGAGCGCCGCGTCGAGGACGGCGGCGATCGCGGCGGCCGGGCCGGGGTCCAGCAGCTGCTGGTGGCCGGCGTCCACGTCGTGCGGGCGGACGGCCCGGCCGACGTACGGCTCCCAGCTCTTGAGCCTGAGGGCGCGCTCCTCCGGGGTGGGGCGGCGGGGGCCGCCGGTGGCCACGAAGAGGGTCATCGGGCAGTCGTCCAGGCGGTGCGGGGCGAAGCGTTGGAACAGCTCCAGGTTGTTCCGCATGACGTCCAGCAGGCGTTCCAGCAGGGCGGGTTGGAGGCCGGCCAGCGGGCCGTGGGTGCGGGCGAGGTGGGCGGCGACGGCCTGCGGGGTGAGCGGGGCGGTGGGGCCGACGGCGGCGGGGTCGGCGGGGGCGGGCCCGGCGCCGGCTTCGGCCAGGAAGTCGGCGAGGAACTCGGCGTCGCTCGGCCGGGCGCCGCGGGCGTCGTCGGGGTAGGCGTCCAGGTTGGCCAGCAGGGCCACCCGCTCGCCCGCGGCGCGCAGCCGGACCGCCATCTCGTGGGCGACCACCCCGCCGTAGGACCAGCCGAGCAGGTGGTACGGGCCGTGCGGCTGGATCGCCCGGACCCGCGTCAGGTACTCCTCGGCGACCTGGCCGAGGTCGGTGGGCAGCGGGCCGTCGTCGGACAGGCCGCGGGCCTGGAGGCCGTACACCGGCCGGGACGGGTCGAGGTGCTCGGCGAGGGCGGCGAAGGGCAGCGCGAAGCCGAGGCCGCCGTGCACGCAGAACAGTGGGGCGCGGCTGCCGGTGGGGCGGATCGGCAGGACGGGGGCGAGCGGGTCGAGGGCGGGTCGGTCGAGGGCGGGTCGGTCGAGGGCGCCGCCGGTGCGGAGGTCCGCGGGTCCGGTGGTGGTGGCGGCAGCGGCGGCCAGGGT
The DNA here is from genome assembly GCF_042266305.1 of Kitasatospora sp. NPDC056076. NCBI lineage: Bacteria > Bacillati > Actinomycetota > Actinomycetes > Kitasatosporales > Streptomycetaceae > Kitasatospora > Kitasatospora sp. NPDC056076. The sequence goes on along the minus strand of NZ_JBHJWG010000013.1, from coordinate 89,109 downwards.
CTCCAGGGTGCGGTGCTCGAAGACGTCGCCCAGGGCGAGCGGGAGGCCGGTCCGGGCGGCCGCGTTGACCAGCCGGATGGCCTTGAGGCTGTCCCCGCCGAGGGCGAAGAAGGAGTCGTCCGGGCCGACCCGGGGCAGGCCCAGGACCTCCTGGACGGCCGCGCAGAGCAGGCGCTCGGCCGGGGTCCGCGGGCCCCGGGTCGAGGCGGGGGCGGCGGCGGGCTCGGGCAGCGCGCGGACGTCCAGCTTGCCGTTGGCGTTCAGCGGCAGCTCCGGCAGTACGGCGTAGGCGTCCGGGACGAGGTGGCCGGGCAGTGAGCGGGCCAGGTGGCGCCGCAGTTCGGCCGCGGAGGGTGCCGGGCGGCCCTCGGCGGGCACCAGGTAGGCGACCAGCCGGCGCTGTCCGGTGGCGTCGGCGGGGGCCCGTACGGCGGCCCGGGCGACGGCCGGGTGGGCGGCCAGCAGGGCCTCGATCTCGCCGGGTTCGACCCGGAAGCCGCGGATCTTGACCTGCTGGTCGGCGCGGGCGACGTACTCGATCCGGTCGTGCCGGTCCCAGCGGACCAGGTCCCCGGTGCGGTACATCCGGGCGCCGCCGGGTTCGAAGGGGCAGGCGACGAAGCGTTCGGCGGTCAGTGCGGGCCGGCCCAGGTAGCCGCGGGCCAGGCCGGGGCCGGACAGGTACAGCTCGCCGACCACCCCGCGCGGCACCGGGTGCAGCGCCTCGTCCAGGACGTACGCGCCGGTGCCGCCGATCGGCAGGCCGATCGGCAGGCCGATCGGCAGGCCGATCGGCAGGCCGATCGGGACGGTGCCGTCGGCGCGGCCGAGGTCCTGGCCGGTGGCGAAGGTGGTGGTCTCGGTCGGGCCGTAGACGTGGTGGACGGTGGTGCCGGGCAGGGCGGCCCGCAGCCGGTCCAGGTGGTCCCGGGAGTGGGCCTCGCCGCCGGTGAGCAGGGCGCGCAGCGGGGCCAGGGCCTGCGGGCGGGTGTCGGCGAGGGTGTTGACCAGCTGGGTGGTGAGGAAGGCGACCGTCACCCCGGCCAGGGCCAGGAAGTCGGCCAGGGCCTGCGGGTCGGCGGGGCCGGGCGGCTGGACGGCCAGCCGGGCGCCGTGGGCGAGCGGGCCCCAGATCTCGAAGGTGGAGGCGTCGAAGGCGACCGGCGCGAAGTACAGGAAGGTGTCCTCGGCGGTCGGGGCCAGCTCCGGCAGGCCGAGCACCAGGCGGGCGGCGGCGCGGTGGGTGACGGCGACGCCCTTGGGGCGGCCGGTGGAACCGGAGGTGTGGATGACGTACAGCAGGTCGTCGGGGTGGACGGTGACCTCGGGGGCGGTGGCCGGCCGGGCGGCGAGCCCGGCCGCCGTCCCGGGGTCGTCCAGGACCAGCGGACGGACCTCCGGGGGCAGGGCGAGGTCCGCCAGGGAGCGCTGGGTCAGCAGCAGCCGCACGCCGCTGTCGGTGAGCACGCCGTGCACCCGCTCGGCGGGGTGGGAGGGGTCGATCGGCAGGTAGGGGGCGCCGGTGCGGGCGATCGCCAGCAGGGCGGTGACCACCGCCGGGCCCCGCTCCAGACGCAGCGCGACGGGTGCGCCGCGGCCGGCGCCGTGGGCGGTCAGCAGCTGGGCGAGGCGGTTGGCGTCGGCGTCCAGTTCGGCGTAGCTGGTGTGCCGGAGCCCGTCCGGTCCGGCGTGGACCAGGGCGACGGCCCGCGGGGCGGCGGCGATCCGGCGGTCGACCAGGGCGGTGAGGGTGGTCGGCGGTCCGGTCCTGGTGAGCCGGCGGGTGCCGAGGGCGAGCAGTTCGGCCTGCTCCTCGGGGGTGGTCAGGGGCGGCCGGGAGAGCGGGGCGGTGGGGTCGGCGAGGGCGGCGGCGAGCAGGCGCAGGTAGGCGTCGGCGATCCGGCGGGCGGTGGCGGGGGTGAAGAGGTCGGTGCGGTGTTCGAGGGTGAGGGCGAGGGTGGGCGGGCGGTTGGTGCCCCCGTCGCCCGCGGTGCCCCCGTCGCCCGCGGTGCCGTCGGAGCGGTGGGGGCGGTCGGTGGTCTCGGTGAACTGGAAGGAGAGGTCCCACTTGGCGGTGCGGAGCGGGACGGGCTCCTCGGAGAGGGTGAGTTCCGGGTCCTCGCCGGGGGCGGCGGTGCGGTGGTGGTGGCCGATCACCACCTGGAACAGCGGGTGCCGGGCCGGTGAGCGCTCGGGGTTGAGCGCCTCGACCAGCCGTTCGAAGGGCAGCTCCTGGTGCTGGTGGGCGGCGAGGTCCAGCTCCCGTACCCGCTCGGCGAGTTGGCGGAAGGACGGGTCGCCGGAGGTGTCGGTGCGCAGCACCAGGGTGTTGACGAACATGCCGACCAGGTCGTCGAGTTGTGCGTCGGTGCGGCCCGCGATCGGGCTGCCCAGCGGGATGTCGGTGCCCGCGCCGAGCCGGGTGAGCAGGGCGGCGAGGGCGGTGCGCAGCAGCATGAAGGGGCTGACCGCCCAGGCGGCGGCGGTGCGGTGCAGCTGCTCGACGACCCGCGGCGGGACGGTGGCCCGGTGGGCCGCGCCGCGGTGGTCGGTCCGGGGGCCGCGGGGGTGGTCGAAGGGCAGTGCCAGCTCGGCCGGGAGGTCGCGCAACCGGTCGCTCCAGTAGCGGAGTTGGCGGGAGAGCTCGCTGTCCGGGTCGTCCTCGGTGCCGAGCCGGCCGCGCTGCCAGAGGGTGTGGTCGGCGTACTGGACGGGCAGCGGCGGGAGTTCGGCCGGCCGGCCGTCGCGGCGGGCCCGGTAGCAGGCGGTGAGGTCGCGGGTGAGCGGGGCGAGCGACCAGCCGTCGGCGGCGATGTGGTGCAGCACCAGGGAGAGCACGTGCCGATCTGTGCCGAGGGTGAAGAGCCTGGCCCGGACCGGGAGTTCGCTTTCCAGGTCGAAGCGGCGGGCGGCCTCGGCGGCGAGTGCGGCGGGCAGGTCGGCCTCGGTGCTGCGGCTCACCGGGAGCGGGAGGACGGCCTCGGCGGGGTCGAGCACCCGCTGTTCGGCGACGACCGCGCCGTCGGAGTCGCGGCGGGGGAAGACGGTCCGCAGTGCCTCGTGCCGGGCCAGTACGTCCTGGAGGGCGGCGGCCAGGGCGAAGGTGTCCAGTCGGCCGGAGAGCCGGACGGCCAGCGGGAGGTGGTACAGCCCGTCGGGGGCGCCCAGTCGTTCGATGAACCAGAGCCGCTGCTGGGCGGGGGAGAGCGGGAGCACGGGCGGGCGGGGCCCGGCGGTGAGCGGGGTGCGGCGCGGGGCGGTGGCGGCGGCGGTGGTGCCGGTGGTGGTGCCGGTGTCGGCGGCCGTGGCCGTGGTGGCTGCGGAGGTGGGGTCGAGCCGGGCGGCGAGCCGGGCCGGGGTGGGGGCCTCGAAGAGGTCCCGGACCTGGAGTTCGACCCCGAGCTCGACGCGGGCCCGGTTGACGATCCGGGTGGCGAGCAGCGAGTGGCCGCCGAGGGCGAAGAACTCGTCGTCGGGGCCGACCTCCGGCAGCCCGAGCGCCTCGGCGAAGGCCGCGCAGAGCAGGTGCTCGGTGCGGTTGCGCGGGGCGCGGGCGGTGGTGGCGTACGCGGGGGCGGGCAGGGCGCGGCGGTCGAGTTTGCCGTTGGTGGTCAGCGGCAGTGCGGGGAGGACGACCACGGCGGCCGGGACCATGTGGTCGGGCAGCCGTTCGGCGGCGAACGCCCGGACGTCCTGGGCGAGTTCCGTCGTCCCGGGCGCGGCCGGGACGACGTAGCCGACCAGGCGCTGGTCGCCGGGCCGGTCCTCGCGGGCCAGTACGGTGGCCTCGGCGACCAGCGGGTGCCGGCCGAGGACGGCCGCGATCTCGCCCAATTCGATCCGGAAGCCGCGCAGTTGGACCTGTTCGTCGATCCGTCCCAGGTACTCCAGGGTGCCGTCCGGGCGCCACCGGGCGAGGTCCCCGGTGCGGTACATCCGGGCGCCGCCGGGTTCGAAGGGGCAGGCGACGAAGCGTTCGGCGGTGAGCGCGGGCCGGCCCAGGTAGCCGCGGGCCAGGCCGGGGCCGGTGACGTACAGCTCGCCTGGCACGCCGGGCGGGACCGGCCGCAGGGCGCCGTCCAGCAGGTAGGTCCGCAGGTCGGGGAGGGCGCGGCCGATCGCGCTGCCGCCCCCGGCGGGGGCCGGGGCAGTGGTGGTGCCGGCGGGGGGCGGTGCGGCGGACAGCTCGTGCCGGGTGACGTGCACGGTGGTCTCGGTGATGCCGTACATGTTGACCAGCCGCGGCGCGTCCTGCGGATGCCGGGCGTACCAGTCGGCGAGATCGCCCGGCTCCAGCGCCTCGCCGCCGAACACCACGGTACGGAGGGCGAGGCGGCGCGGGCGTTCGGCGTCGGCGCGGCTCAGCTGCCGGAAGGCGGACGGGGTCTGGTTGAGGACGGTGACCCGCTCCGCGGCGAGCAGGTCGAGGAAGGCGTCGGGGGAGCGCGAGACCTCGTACGGGACCACGACCAGGCGGCCGCCGGACAGCAGGGCGCCCCACAGCTCCCAGACGGTGAAGTCGAAGGCGATCGAGTGGAACAGCGTCCAGACGTCCCGCGGCCCGAAGCGGAACGGCCGCTCGGTGGCGTCCAGCAGCCGGACCACGTTGCGGTGCGGCACCACCACGCCCTTGGGGCGGCCGGTGGAGCCGGAGGTGAAGATGACGTAGGCCGGGTGGTCGGGGCCGACGGCGGTCACGGGGGCGGTGGCCGGGGCGGCGGTGAGGGCGGCGGCGGTCTCCGGGGCGTCGAGTTCGATCCTCGGGAGGTCGGCGCCGGGCAGCAGGCCGGCGGTGGTGACCAGCAGCAGGGGCCGGGCGTCCGCCAGGGCGTGGCCGGTCCGCTCGGCCGGGTGGGCGGGCTCCAGCGGCAGGTAGGCGGCGCCCGCCTTGAGTACGGCGAGGACAGCGACGACCAGCTCGGCGCCGCGCGGCAGGGCGACGGCGACGAAGGACTCCGGTCCGGCGCCGCGGGCGACCAGCAGGTGGGCCAGGCGGTTGGCGCGTTCGTCCAGTGCGCGGTAGGCGAGCCGGGCGTCCGGGGCGGTGACCGCGACGGCCTCCGGGGTGCGGGCGGCCTGCGCGGCGAACAGCGCGGGGAGGGTGGTGTTCCGGGGCGGCGGGGCGGCGTCGACCGGTGCGAAGGGTTGCGCGGCCGCTCCGGGCGTGCCCAGCCGGGCGAGCGGGGTGTGCGGGTCCTCGGCGACCTGCTCCAGGATGCGCACCAGCCGGTCGAGCAGCCGCTCCGCCCCGGCCGGGTCGAGGGCGGAGGGGCGGTGGCCGAGCCGGAGGTCCAGGCGCTCGCCGGGGAAGACGGTCAGGCTCAGCGGGTAGTGGGTGGCGGAGTGGATGCGGGCCGCGCTGACCGTGCCGCCGGAGTCCCGGTACAGCGCCGCCTCGTCCAGCGGGAAGCTCTGGAAGGCGAGCACGGTGTCGAACAGTTCGCCCCGCAGCCCGGAGGCGGCCTGCACCTCGGCCAGCGGCAGGTGCTCGTGCGGCATCATCGCCAACTGCTGGGCGGCCAGGGCGGCGAAGAGCTCGCTCGCGCGGCGGTCCGGGCGCAGGTCGGCGCGCACCGGGAGGGTGTTGGCGAACAGCCCGATCATCGTCTCGACCCCCGGCACCTCGGCCGGACGGCCGGAGGTGACCGTGCCGAACACCACGTCCTGGCGGCCGGTGAGCCCGCCGACCAGCAGGGCCCAGCAGCCCTGCACCACGGCGTTCAGGGTCAGGCCGTGGGCGCGGGCCCAGCCGGCCAGTGCGGTGGTGTGCCGCTCGCCCAGCAAACAGCCTACGGAGGAAGGGAGTTCGGGGCGCGAGTCGGTCGGCGGCAGGACCCGGACCGGGCCGTCCAGGTCGGCCAGCAGGCCCGCCCAGGCGGTGCGGGCGGCGGCCCGGTCGCGGCCGTCCAGCCAGCCGAGGAAGGACCGGTACGGCGCCGGCGCGGGCAGCGCGGCGGCGCCCGCCGGGTCACCCAGCAGGCCCAACTCCCGTACGGCGAGCGGGAAGGACCAGCCGTCCAGGACGATGTGGTGCGCCGACCAGAGGAACCGGTGGCGCCCCTCGCCGAGCCGGATCAGGGTGAACCGCATCAGCGGCGGCCGGGCCAGGTCGAAGCGGCGCAGCCGGTCCTCGCGGGTGAGCCGCCGGGCCTCGGCCTCCCGTTCGGCCTCCGGCAGGTGGGTGAGGTCCAGCAGCTGCCACGGGGGCTCGGTGTCCTTGAGCACGACCTGGACGGGTTCGCCGCTGCGGCGGTGGCGGAAGCAGGCCCGCAGGTTGGGGTGGCGGTGCAGCAGGGCGGCGGTGGCGGTGCGCAGGCGTTCGGCGAGCCGTTCGCCGTCGGCGGCGCCCGGGCCGTCCAGTTCGGCGACCAGCTGGAGGGTGTACAGGTCGGGTGCGGCCCGGTCGTAGGAGGCGAGGAACAGCAGGCCCTGCTGGAGCGGGGAGAGGGGCAGGACTTCGCTGATCCTTCCCGCCGGGCCGCCGGAGCCGCCGGAGCCGCCGGAGCCGCCGGAGTCGGGGGAGCCGCCGGCGCCGGGGGAGTCGGGGGTGTTCGCTCTCGGGCCGCTCGTTCCGGGGCCGCTCGTCACGACAGCTCCTCGTTCAGTTCGAGTTCCAGATCGGCCAGTTCTTCCTCGGACAGCTCGACCAGGCCGGCGCCGGGCTCCGCCGGGGCGGGCTCGACGGTTCCGGATCCGGCCTCCTCCGCCTCCTCGGCCAGCCGGGCGAGGGCGGCGGCGGTCTTGTGGGTGAAGACGTCCCGGGTGGTGAGGGTGAGTCCGGCCTTGCGGGCGCGGCTGACCAGTTGGATGGAGCGGATGCTGTCGCCGCCGAGGGTGAAGAAGTCCTCGTCGATGCCGACGGTGGGGGTGCCGAGGACCTCGGCGAGGAGCTCGCAGAGGATCCGCTCGTGCTCGGTGCGCGGGCCGCGGTGGCCGGTCCGTCCGGCGGGGTCGGGCTGGGGGAGGGCCTTGCGGTCGAGTTTGCCGTTGGGGGTGAGCGGCAGGGCGTCCAGGACCAGCCAGGAGGCCGGGACCATGTAGTCGGGCAGTCGCTCGGCCAGCCGGTGGCGGATCAGTTCGGGGTCGACCCCCGGGCCGGTGAGGTAGCCGATCAGTCGGGGGCTGCCGGAGGGGTCCGGGAGGACGGTGACGGCGGCGTCGGTGACGGGGGTGAGGGTGCGCAGGACGGCTTCGATCTCGCCGGTTTCGACGCGGCGGCCGCGGATCTTGACCTGGTGGTCCCGGCGTTCGATGAACTCCAGTTGGCCGTCGGGGCGTTGGAGGACGCGGTCGCCGGTGCGGTACATCCGGGTGCCGTGGCCGGCGAAGGGGTCGGCGAGGAAGGTCACCGCGGTGCGGGCGGGGTCGTGGAGGTAGCCCCGGCCCACGCCCGCGCCGCCGACGTACAGTTCGCCGGGGACGCCGACCGGGACGGGCTGGAGTTCGTCGCTGAGCACGTAGAGCAGGGTGTTGCGGACGGGGGAGCCGATCGGGACGCGGGTGTCGAGGCGGTCCGCCGCGGTCAGCACGGCGTGGGTGACGTCGTCGGAGCACTCGGTCGGGCCGTAGGCGTTCATCATCGGGACGTCGGGGTAGCGGCTGTGCCAGCGGCGGCAGAGATCGGCGGGCAGGGCCTCGCCGGTGACCACCAGCCAGCGCAGGGTGGGGAGTTCGGGCGCGTCGCCGTCGAGGTCCCAGGCGTCCAGGGCGGCCCGCAGCAGTGCGGGGACGACCTCCAGGACGGTGACGCCCTCCGCCCGGACCAGGGCGAACAGCGCCGTCGGATCGGCGGCCGTCGCGACCCCCGCCACGCGGACGGTGCCGCCGACCACCAGTGGGGCGAGCAGCTGCCAGACCGAGACGTCGAAGGTCAGCGGGGCGTTCTGGACCACGGTCTCGCCCGCCGCGAGGTCGAGGTCCCCGACCTTGGCCCAGAGGTGGTTCATCAGCCCCGAGCGCTGCACCATGGCGCCCTTGGGCTTGCCCGTCGAGCCGGAGGTGTACATCACGTACGCGAGGTCGAGGCCGGTGCCGATCGGCACCGGCAGAGCGGTGGCGGTGGTGGCGGCGGTGGCCGTGGCGGGCACGGGGGCGGTTCCGGTGGGCGGCAGCGCCAGCGGCAGGACGGTGACCGCGGTGGCGGCCGAGGCGGCCTCCGGGGCGCGGCAGCCCGCGCCGAGCAGCAGGTGGGTGGCGCCGCTGTCGGCCAGCAGGGCGGCGTTGCGGGCCGCCGGTGCGGCCGGGTCCAGCGGCAGGTAGGCCGCGCCGGCGCCGAGCACGCCGAGCACCCCGGCGACGAACGGCGCACCGGGCTCGGCGAGCATCGCGACCACCGAGCCGGTGCCGGCGCCCGCCGCGGTGAGGCCCGCGGAGAGTGCTCCGGCGGCTTCGACCAGCTCCCGGTAGCCGAGCGGGCCGTCGTCGTCCGTCACGGCGACGGCCTCCGGGGTGCGCCCGGCCACCGCGCGGACCCGTTCGACCACGCCGAGGCTCTCCTCGGGGAGCGTGGCGTCCCAGTCGCCGAGCAGGCCGCCGAGTTCGCCGGGGGTGGCGGTGCCGGTGAGGTCGGCCGGGGCGGTGACGTCGATCCGGGCGAGCGGCAGTTCGGGCTGCTCGGCGACGGTGCGCAGCAGGTGCAGCAGGACGGTCGCGAGCCGTTCGACCTCGGCCCGGCCGAACAGCGCCGGGTGGTGGTCGAGGCGCAGGCGGAGCGCCTCGCCGGGGTGGACGACCAGGCTGAGCGGGTGGTGCCGGGCGTCCAGGGCCTCGGCGTGCACCACCCGGGGGCCTGTGCCGCCGGCCAGGTGCCGTTCGTCCAGCGGGAAGTTCTCGAACAGCACCACGGTGTCGAAGGCCTCGCCGGTGAGCCCGGCGGCCTGGTGGATCGCGGCCAGGCCGAGGTGCTCGTGCGGGAGCAGCGCGGTCTGCTGGTCCTGGAGGGCGTGCAGCAGGTCGGCGAGCGGGGTGGCCGGGTCCAGCCGGGCCCGGACCGGCACGGTGGTGAGGAACATGCCGATCATCGACTCGACGTCCGGCACCTCGGCCGGGCGGCCGGAGGTGACGGCGCCGAACAGCACGTCCTGGCGGCCGGTGAGCCGGCCGAGCAGCAGCGCCCAGCAGCCCTGGACGACGGTGTTCAGGGTGAGGCCCCGGCTGCGGGCCCAGGAGGCCAGGGCGGTGGTCAGCCCGGCCGGCACCTCGGCGTGGACGGACCGCGGCAGTGCGGGGGCCGGGGTCCGCTCGGCGGGGACGAGCAGGGTCGGGCCGTCGAGTCCGGCCAGGGCGGCGCGCCAGGCCGTCCGGGCGGCCTCGCGGTCCTGGGCGGCCAGCCAGGCGAGGTGGTCGCGGTAGGGGGCGGGGTCGGGCAGCCGGGTGACGTCCGCGTCGGGGGAGGCGAGGGCGAACAGCTCGCGGACCAGCAGCGGCATCGACCAGCCGTCGACCAGGATGTGGTGGCTGGTCCAGACGAACCGGTGCCGGCCCTCGCCGTGGGTGAGCAGGGCGAAGCGCAGCAGCGGCGGGGCGGCGAGGTCGAAGCGGCGGGTGCGTTCGGCCTCGGTGAGCCGGGCCAGTTCGGCGGCCCGGGCGGGCTCCGGGAGGTCGGTCAGGTCGGCTTCGGACCAGGGGAGCCGGGCGTGTCGCGGGATCACCTGGACGGGTTCGCCGTCGGCCCGGGCGCGGAAGGCGGCGCGCAGGTTGGGGTGGCGGTCGAGCAGGGCCTGGCCAGCGGCGCGCAGGGCGGCCGGGTCGACCTCGCCTTCGAGGTCGGCGACGATCTGCAGGGTGTAGACGTCGACGGCCCGGGCGGTGGCGCGGCCGGAGGCGGTGGCGTCGTGGTCGGCGGAGGTGTCCCCGCCGGTGGTGTCCCCGCCGGAGGTGGCGTCGTGGTCGGCGTGGAAGAGCATGCCCTGCTGCAGCGGGGTGAGCGGCAGCACGTCGGCCAGTGCGGTGCCGGCCCGGGCGAGTTCGGCCTCGTACTCCTCGATCTCCGCCTGGTCGAGCCGGACCAGTGGGAGGTCGCTGGGGGTGCGGCCGCCGGGGCCGGCGTGGCGGGCGAGCAGGTCGAGGGCGCGGAACCAGGTCTCGGCGACGTCCCGGGCGTCCTCCTCGGCGACGGTCTGCCCGGCCCAGGCCCAGTTGGCGATCAGGTGGGGGCCGTCCGGCCGGTCCTCGGTGGCCGGGGTGACGTCCAGCAGGTGCGGCAGCGGCAGGCCGGGGTCGGCGCCGGTGCCGACCACGCCGTCCCCGCCGACCGGCTCCCAGTGGCCGCGGTGCCGGGCGTCGAAGCGGCCCATGTAGTTGAAGCCGATCTGCGGCCGGGGCCGGCCGGCCAGCGTCCGGGCGGCGTGCGGGTTGAGGTGGCGCAGCAGGCCGTAGCCGACGCCGCGGTCGGGCAGGGCCCGCAGCTGTTCCTTGATCCGCTTGAGCGCACCGGCCAACGCGGGCCCGCCGGACCACAGTTCGTCCCAGTCGGGCTCGCCGGGGTCGAGCCGGACGGGGAAGGCGGCGGTGAACCAGCCGACGGTGCGGGAGAGGTCGAGCCGGTCGTCGAGCTGTTCGCGGCCGTGGCCCTCCAGCTCGATCAGGGTGCGGGCGTGGTCGGGGTGGCCGTGGCGGCGGCGCCAGTCGGCGACGGCGATGGCGAGGCCGGTCAGCAGGACGTCGTTGACCTCGGCGTGGAAGGCCGCCGGGACGTCGGTGAGCAGGGGGCGGGTGGTCTCGGGGCCGAGTTCCAGGCGCAGGGTGCGCCGGGTGCCGTGCACGTCGGTCTCCGGGTCGAGCCGGTGGCTGCCGATCAGCGGGTCCGGTCCGTCCAGGGTCCTTTGCCAGTGGGCGAGTTCGGCGCCGCGGACCTGGGTGCGGGCCTGCTCGGCGAGCAGTCGGGACCAGGCGCGGTAGGAGGTGCCGACCGGGTCGAGGGCCGGGGTGCGGCCCTCGGCGAGCGCGGCGCAGGCGGCGGCCAGGTCGGGCAGCAGGATCCGCCAGGAGACGCCGTCGACGACCAGGTGGTGGGCGCAGAGGACGAGGTGCGCGCTGTCGGTGCCGGTGCCGGTGCCGGTGTCGCGGCCGGTGCCGCTGTCGCTGTCGCTGTCGGGCGCGGCGGGGATCAGTACGGCCTGGAGCATCACGCCGGCGCCCGGGTCCAGCCGGGCCAGGGCGGCGGTGGCCTGCCGTTCGGCGGAGCCCGGCACGCCGCCCTCGGCGTCTGCCGCGGTGGTGGCCAGCCGGATGCCGGCCAGGGCGCCGGGGGCCGGCACCTCCAGGTGCCACAGGCCGGGGGAGGGCTCGGTGGCCCGGGTGCGCAGCGCGTCGTGGTGGTCGGCCAGGGCGTGCAGGGCGGTGTCGAGCAGGTCGGCGTCCAGTCCGGCGGGGACCCGGACCACCACGTACTGGCCGTACGAGGCCACCAGGCCGTCGAGGCTGCCGGTGTCCTGGTGCAACTGGGCCGCGATCGGGGTGAGTTCGTACGGGCCGGTGCCGCCCTCGTCCTCCCGGCGGGCCGTGGGGTCGGCGGTGTCGCCGCCCGCGGCGCGGGCCAGGGCGGCGGCCGTCCGGTGGGTGAACATGTCCCGGGTGGTGAGGAGCAGCCCGGCCTTGCGGGCGCGGCTGACCACCTGGATGGAGCGGATGCTGTCGCCGCCGAGGGTGAAGAAGTCCTCGTCGATGCCGACGGCGGGGGTGCCGAGGACCTCGGCCAGGATGTCGCAGAGGAGCCGCTCGCGTGCGGTGCGCGGGCCCCGGCTGCCGTCCCGTCCGGTGGGGTCGGGCTGGGGGAGGGCCTTGCGGTCGAGTTTGCCGTTGGGGGTGAGCGGCAGGGCGTCCAGGACCAGCCAGGAGGCGGGGATCATGTACGCGGGCAGCAGCTGGGCGAGTTCGGCGCGTACCTGGTTCGGCCGGACGTCGGGGCCGGTGAGGTAGCCGATCAGTCGGGGGTTGCCGGAGGCGTCGGGGAGGACGGTGACGGCGGCGTCGGTGACGGGGGTGAGGGTGCGCAGGACGGCTTCGATCTCGCCGGTTTCGACGCGGCGGCCGCGGATCTTGACCTGGTGGTCCCGGCGTTCGATGAATTCCAGTTGGCCGTCGAGGCGTTGGAGGACGCGGTCGCCGGTGCGGTACATCCGGGTGCCGTGGCCGGCGAAGGGGTCGGCGAGGAAGGTGGTGGCGGTGCGGGCGGGGTCGTGGAGGTAGCCGCGGCCGACTCCCGCGCCGCCGACGTAGAGCTCGCCGGGGACGCCGACGGGGACGGGCTGGAGTTCGTCGCTGAGCACGTAGAGCAGGGTGTTGCGGACGGGGGAGCCGATCGGGACACGGGCGCCGAGTTCGTCGTCGACCGCGATGACGGCGTGGGTGACGTCGTCGGAGCACTCGGTGGGGCCGTAGGCGTTCATCATCGGGACGTCGGGGTAACGGGTGTGCCAGCGGCGGCAGAGGTCGGCGGGCAGGGCCTCGCCGGTGACCACCAGCCATTCCAGCGAGGGGAGTTCGGGTGCGCTGTCGTCGAGGTCCCAGGCGTCCAGGGCAGCCCGCAGCAGTGCGGGGACGACCTCCAGGACGGCGACGCCCTCCGCCCGGACCAGGGCGAACAGGGCGTGCGGGTCGGCGGCGGTCTCCGGGCCGGTGACCCGGACGGTGCCGCCGACCACCAGCGGGGCGAGCAGCTGCCAGACCGAGACGTCGAAGGTCAGCGGGGCGTTCTGGACGACGGTCTCGCCCGCCGCGAGGTCGAGGTCGTCGATCTTCGCCCAGAGGTGGTTCATCATCCCCGAGCGCTGCACCATGGCGCCCTTGGGCCGGCCCGTCGAGCCGGAGGTGAACATCACGTACGCGAGGTCCGATCCGCCGCCCAGGGCGGGCAGTTCGGCGGTGCTGTCGGCGTCGGCGGGGTCGGCCAGCGGCAGGACGGTGACTCCGACAGCGTCTTCCGGGGCCGGGCAGTCGGCGCCGAGCAGCAGGTGGGTGGCGCCGCTGTCGGCCAGCAGGGCGGCGTTGCGGGCCGCCGGTGCGGCCGGGTCCAGCGGCAGGTAGGCCGCGCCGACCGCCTGGACGGCCAGCAGCCCGGCGACGAAGGGCACCCCGGGCCCGGCGAGCATCGCCACCACCGTGCCGCGGCCCGCCCCGGCGGCGGACAGCCGGGCGGCCGCTCCGGCGGCCCGGGCGAGCAGCCCGCGGTAGTCGACCTCCTCGCGGCCGTCCCGGACCGCCACCGCGCCGGGGTGCTCGGCCGCGACGGCGCGCACCCGGTCCACCAGGCCCTGGTCGGGTGCGGCCGCGGTGTCCCGGCTGCCGAGCAGCCCCAGCGGCTCGCCGTCCGCTCCCAGGCCGATCCAGCCGAGCGGGCGGTCGGCGGGCATGGTGGCCAGGGAGCCCAGGAAGGTCGCGAACCGGGCCAGGTGGGTGGCGAGTTCGGCGGCGCTGTACATGGCGGGGTTGCCGTCGAGGTGGAGTTCCACGGTGCCGTCGGCGGCGTTCAGGACGGTCAGGATGAGGTCCTTGACGATGCCGGTGGACAGGTTGACCACCACGCCCCGGCAGTGCGGGCCGAAGGCCAGCTCCGGGTCCTGGTCGAGCACGTTGATGAACGGGCCGAAGGCGCGCCGGTCGTCGATCCGCAGGCCGATGTCCCGGCGGATCCGGTCCCCGCGGTAGCGCTGGTGCTGGAGGGCGCGGGCGACCTCGCGCCAGGCCGCGCGCAGCAGTCCGGTGCGGGTCAGCTCCGGCCGGATCGGCACGGCCAGCGGCAGGTAGTTGGCGAGCATGCCGGGGATCGCGCGGCTGACCGCGCCGACCCGGCCGGTGACCGGCAGGGTGAGCAGCGGCGCGGCGGCCCCGGTGGCCCGCTGGGTGTAGGCGGCCATCGCGGCGACCATCAGCACCGGCAGGGTGACCTTGCCGTCCTGGGCGAGGGCGTGCAGCGCGGCGGTGGTCTCCGGGGAGAGCCCGACGGTCTCGCGCAGGGCGACCCGGGCGGGGGCCGGCTCCTGCTCGGAGAGCGAGACCAGCTCGGGCAGCGGGCCGTGCCGGTCGGAGGTCAGGCGGTCGGTCCAGTAGTCGCGGTCCCGGTCGACCATCTTGGAGTCCAGGTAGCGGCGTTCGGCGTCCAGCAGCCGGTGGAACGGCGGCATCGCCGCGAGGTCCGTAGGGCCGGTTCCGGTTCCGGGGCCGGCCTCGGAGTCGGTCGCGGCGGCGAGCCGGGTGTAGCGCCCGGAGAGCTCGGGGTAGATCAGTCCGCGGCTGAAACCGTCCGCGAGGATGTGGTGCATGCACAGGTAGAGCAGGTGCCGTTCGGGTCCGAGCCGGATCAGCGCACCGCGGAACAGCGGGAAGTCGGTGACCTTCATCGGGTCGGCGTGGTCCGCCCGCATCCACTGCTCGGCGGCCGCCAGCGGCTCGGTGTGGCCGGTGAAGTCCAGCCGCTTCAACGGGAGTTGGGCGAGTGGGCGGATGATCTGGCCGGGCCCGCCGTCCTCCTCGACGAACTGCACCCGCAGCCCCTCGGCCTGGTGGCCCAGCTGCTGGAGGGCCCGTCCGAGCAGGTCGGGGTCGAGCGGCCCGTGCAGGTCGATGTAGTCCGCCATGTTGTAGGCCAGCGGCCCGGCGGCGAACTGCTCGTCGAACCAGATCTCGGCCTGCGCCGCGGTGAGCGGCAGGACCGCGCCCGGGTTCGCCGTCGTTGCTTCGTTCTCCGTCATCCTCGCCTCAGCCCGCGTCGAAATCTCTGGCAACTCTCGGAACCGTCGGAACGCCCCGGCTCAGCCGGTCACCGCGTGCAGCCCGGCGTCGGCACCCGCACCCGCACCCGCACCGGCACCGAGGCCCGTACGGTCGACGCCCGGCAGCAGGCCCTCCGGCCCGATCGCGCGGGCCACCCACTCGTCGTGGTAGACGGTGTCCAGGTAGCGCTCGCCGAGGTCCGGCGCGATGGTCACGGCCGTCACCCGCTCGCGCACGCCGCCCGCGCCGTCGCCGTGGTGCTCGTCCAGCCAGCGCAGCGCCCCGCCCACCGCCGTCCCGGTGGAGCCGCCGAACAGGAAGCCGCCGCGCATCAGTTCGCGGCAGGTGCGCACGGTGTCGCGCTCCTCGACGTGGACCGGGAGCTCCACCAGCGAGTCGTCCAGCAGCGGGGGGCGCACGCTGGTGCCCAGGCCGGGGATGTGTCGGGGGGCCGGCGGGGCACCGAAGGTGACCGAGCCGACGCTGTCCACCGGGACCACCCGGACGGACGGGCGGCGCTCCCGGAAGTACCGGGCGCAGCCCATCAGGGTGCCGGTGGTGCCGGCGCCGACGAACAGCACGGTGAGGTCCGGGAACTGGCGGGCGATGGCGGGCGCGGTGGTGCGGTAGTGGGCCATCCAGTTGCCCGGGCTGAGGTACTGGTTGAGCCAGACCCGCCGCTCGTCCTCGGCCAGCAGCGCCCGGACGTGCCGGATCCGCGCGCCGAGGAAGCCCTCGACCGGGTGCGGCTCGGTGATCACGTGCACCTCGGTGCCGTAGGACTCCATGGCCCGCCGGGTGGCCTCGTTGCAGCGGGAGTCGGTGACGCAGACGAACCCGTAGCCGCGCGCCGCGGCGAGCACGCTCAGCGCCACGCCCATGTTCCCGGAGGAGGACTCCACCAGCGTCGATCCGGGCCCCAGCAGGCCGGCCGCCTCGGCCCGGGCGACCATTTCCCGGGCCGCCTTCAGCTTGATCGACCCGGCGAAGTTGAATCCCTCCACTTTCAGGAAGAGGCGGTGCCCGAAGATCGGCTGCAGATTCACGAAGAGGTCGCTGACCTCGAATTCGTGCGACGCGGAAATGACCGGCACGGGGACTCCTGGCCTTCGGTGACGAATTAGCCTCGGCGGCCAGCCTCCCGCCGCTCGCTGACGAAGGGCTGACGCAGGGCTGACGGACTGCTGACGGGCCGCGCCGATCCGTTGTCCGCCCAGCTCGGCGGGGTGCGCCGGCAATCCGTCAGTTGCCGGTCAGTTGACCGTCAGCGGGATCGGAAAACGTTTGTTATTCCGTACGTGCACCGCACTTGAACCGCACTTGTGCGGGCCTTCCGTGAGGAGCCCGGTTTGAATCGGCCGTCCGCCATCAGTGAAGTCCTTCCGCTCTCGCCGCTGCAACAGGGACTGCTCTTTCTCTCGGAGTACGACCGCGCGGGCACGGACGTCTACACCGTTCAGCTGGTGCTCGACTTCGAGGCGCTGACCGGCGCCGAGGCCGCGTCGCTGCGCACCGCGGCGGGTGCGCTGCTGGAACGGCACCCGAACCTCAAGGCCTGCTTCCGGTCGCGCCGCAACGGCGAGGCGGTCCAGGTGGTGCCGACCGCGGTCGCGCTGCCCTGGCGGGAGGTCGCGGTGGCGGGCGCCGGGGCGGCGGCGGACGCCGGGTTCGAGCGGCTGGCCGAGGAGGACCGGCTGCGCCGCTTCGACCTGGCCCGCCCGCCGCTGCACCGGCTCACCCTGGCCCGGGCCGGGGACGGGCGGTGCCGGTTGCTGTGGACCGTCCACCACATCCTGCTGGACGGCTGGTCGATGGTCACCCTGCTCGGTGAGCTCGCCGAACTGGCCCGGGCGGGTGCGGGTGCGGGCGCCGCGTCGACCGTGCTGCCCCCGGCCGCCCGCTACCCCGCCCACCTCGCCTGGCTCGCCGCCCAGGACCGGGCCTCGGCCCGGACCGCCTGGGGTGCGGCACTGGCCGGGGTGACCGAGCCGACCCGGCTGGTGCCGCCCGGCCGCACCCGGGGCGAGGGCGCGGACGCGCTGCCGCGGACCGTCCCGCTGGACCTCGACCCGGCCGTGCCGGAGGCGCTGACCGGCTTCGCCCGGTCCCGCGGCCTGACCGTCAACGCGGTGGTGCAGGGCTGCTGGGCGCTGCTGCTGTCCCGGCTCACCGGCCAGGACACCGTGCTGTTCGGCGCGGTCAGCTCCGGCCGCCCGGCCGGGCTCGCGGACGTCGAGCGGATGGTCGGGCTGTTCGCCAACACCCTGCCGGTGCGGGTGGACGTCGATCCGGCGCGCACCCCGGCCGAGCTGTTCGCCGCCGTCCAGCACGCCCAGGCCGAGCTGCTGCCGCACGAGCACCTCACCCTCGCCGAGGTGCAGCAGCTCACCGCCGTGCGCGGCGAACTCTTCGACACCGCCCTGATGTTCCAGAACTACCCGATGGGCAGCCTGCGGCCGGACCCGGGCGACGGCCCCCGGCCGACCGGCGTCGACATCCGCTCGGCCACCGACTTCCCGCTCACCCTGACCGTCTTCCCCGGAACGCCCTTCGGCCTCGCCGTGAACCACCTGCCGACCCTGGTCGACGCCGCCGAGGCCGGGCGGATCGGGCGCTGCTTCGCCCGGCTGCTGGCCGCCGCGGTGGCCGCGCCCGACCGGCCCTGCGGCCGCCTGGACCTGCTGGACGAGGCCGAACGGGCCCTGGTCGTCGAGCGGCGCAACGCCACCGCGACCGCGCCGACCGTCCCCTGGCTCGCCCCGCTGCTGGCCGACACGGCCGCCCGCACCCCGGACGCGCCCGCCGTGCGGTGCGCCGGGCAGCGGCTGAGCTACCGCGAACTGCACGACCGCGCCGACGAGTTGGCGGAGCGCCTGACGGCCGCCGGGGCGGGACCGGAGCGGGTGGTGGCGATCGCCCTGGACCGCTCGGTGGACCTCGTGGTGGCCGCCCTGGCGGTGCTCAAGTCCGGGGCCGCCTACCTGCCGCTGGACCCGGACCACCCGGTGGAACGGCTGCACCACATGCTCGCCGACGCCGCCCCGGTGGTCACCCTCACCCACCGCCGGGTACGCGAACTGCTGCCGGACGAAGGCCCGTTGTGGGTCCTGGACGACCTGGACGACCTGGACGACCTGGACGACCCGGACGACCTGGACGACCCGGGCGACCCGGGTGACCCGGACGACCCGGGCGAGCCGGACGACCCGGACGAGCCGGACGGCCTTCCGTCACCGACGGCCGGGCGCGGCGTTGCGCGGGAGCCGGCCGGCGACCACCCCGCGTACGTCATCCACACCTCGGGCTCCACCGGCCGCCCCAAGGGCGTCGTGGTGCCGCACTCCGCGCTGGTCAACCTCGTCCTGGACATGGCCGGTCGGTTCGCCGTCACCCCGGCCGACCGGCTGCTCGCCGTCACCACCTTCGGCTTCGACATCGCCAACCTGGAGCTGTTCGTCCCACTCGCCACCGGCGCCGAACTCCTGCTCGCCGAGCGGGAGACCGTCCGCGACCCGGCCGCCCTCGCCGAGGCGGTCACCGGTCTGGGCGCCACCGTCCTCCAGGCCACCCCGAGCCTGTGGCAGTCGCTCGCCGCCGAGCACGCCCCGCGCCTGGCGGGGCTGCGCGCCCTGGTCGGCGGCGAGGCACTGCCCGAGCCGCTGGCCCGCACCCTGACCGCGCACTGCGCCTCGGTGACCAACGTCTACGGGCCGACCGAGACCACCGTGTGGTCCACCGCCGCCGCCCTGGCCGCGGACCGGTCCGGCCCGCCGCCGATCGGCACCCCGATCGCCAACACCCGCGCCTACGTGCTGGACGGCGCGCTGCGGCCCGTCCCGGACGGCACCTTCGGCGAGCTCTACCTGGCCGGGGCCGGCCTGGCCCGCGGCTACCTGGGCCGCCCCGGCCTGACCGCCGAGCGCTTCACCGCCGACCCGTACGGCCCGCCCGGCAGCCGGATGTACCGCACCGGCGACATCGTCCGCTGGGACGCGGCCGGCCGGGCGCTGGAGTACGGCGGGCGCGGCGACTTCCAGGTGAAGGTCCGCGGGCACCGGATCGAGCTGGGCGAGATCGAGTCGGTGCTGGCCGCGCAGCCCGGTGTGCGGCGGGCCGTCGTCACGGCCGGCACCGACCGGGCCGGGGACGTGCGGCTGGTCGCCCACGTGGTCCCGGCCGGGGTGGACGTCGACGCGCTGCGCGAGCGGGTGGCGGCGCTGCTGCCCGCGTCCATGCTCCCGGCCCGGTACGTCCCGCTGGACGAACTGCCGCTGACCGCCAACGGCAAGGTCGACCGCAAGGCCCTGCCCGCCCCGCCGGAGGAGCGCCCGGGCGGCGGGCGCCCGCCGGCGGGGGAGCGGGAGGAGCTGCTCTGCGCGGTGTTCGCCGAGGCTCTCGGGCTGGCGCGGGTCGGCGCGGACGACGACTTCTTCGCGCTCGGCGGGCACTCGCTGTCCGCGACCAGGGTGGTGAACCGGCTGCGGGCCGAGCTCGGCACGGACGTCCCGCTGCGGGCGCTGTTCGACGCCCGGACGGCGGAGGCCCTGGCCCGCGGGCTGGCCCGCCCGCCGGAGCCGGCGGCCCTCGGGGCGGCTGCGGCCGTCGGGGCGAGGCCTGCGGGACCGGTGCGGCCGGTGCTGGGGGCTGCCGAGCGGCCCGGCACCGTGCCGCTGTCCTTCGCCCAGGAGCGGCTCTGGTTCCTGGACCGGATGGACGGCCCGACCGGCGCGTACCACATCCCGTTGGCCGTCCGGCTGGGCGGCCCGCTGGACCGGGGTGCGCTGGCCGCCGCCGTCCGGGACGTGCTGGAGCGGCACGAGAGCCTGCGCACGGTCTTCGCGGAGGCGGACGGGCTGCCCTGGCAGCTGGTGTTGACCGCCGCCGAGGCCGAACACGCGGGCGGCGGACTGGAGTCGGTGGAGTCGGCCGTGGCCGGGCTGCCCGCCGCGCTGGCCGCCGAGGCCGCCCGCCCGTTCCGGCTCTCCGCCCAAGTACCGCTGCGGGCCAGGCTGTTCGTTCTCGGCCCGGAGGACCACGCGCTGCTGCTGACCGTGCACCACATCGCTGCCGACGGCTGGTCGCTCGGCCCGCTGGTGCGCGACCTGGCCACCGCCTACCGGGCCCGCTCCGGGGGCCGGGCGCCCGACTGGCCGCCGCTGCCGGTGCAGTACGCCGACCACACGCTCTGGCAGCGCGCCCTGCTCGGTGCCAAGGACGACCCGGACAGTCTGGCGTCCTCCGAACTGGCTTACTGGCGAGCCGAGTTGGCGGGCCTGCCGGAGGAGCTGGAGCTGCCTGCGGACTTCCCGCGCCCGGCCCGGGCCGGCCACCGCGGCGCCGAGGTCCGCGGTGGACTGCCCGCCCCGGCGCACGCCCGGCTCGCCGCAGTCGCCCGGGCCGGCGGTGCCAGCACCTTCATGGCCGTCCAGGCGGGCCTGGCCGCGCTGCTCACCCGGCTCGGCGCCGGCACCGACATCCCGCTCGGCAGCCCGGTGGCCGGGCGCTCCGAGGAGGCCGTCCGGGAGCTGGTCGGCTGCTTCGTCAACACCCTGGTGCTGCGCACCGACACCTCGGGCGACCCGGCCTTCCGGGAGCTGCTCGGGCGGGTCCGGGAGACCGACCTGACCGCCTTCGCGCACGCCGAACTGCCCTTCGAGCACCTGGTCGAGGAGCTCAACCCGGTCCGTTCGACGGGCCGCCAGCCGCTGTTCCAGGTGGTGCTGGCCTTCGAGAGCCTCCCGGCGGGAACCGGTGCGCTCGGCGTGCCCGGCGTGCCCGGCGTGCCCGGCGCGCTCGGGGGGCCGCTGCCGCCGATGCCCGGCCTGAGCGCCGAGGTGCTGCCGATCGACACCACCACCGCCAAGTTCGACCTGTCCTTCCAGGTCCGCGAACGCACCGCCGCGGACGGCTCCCCGGCCGGGCTGGACCTCCTGCTGGAGTACCGCGAGGACCTCTTCACCGCCGACACCGCCGCCCGGCTGCTCCGCTCGCTGGCCACCCTGCTCGCCTCCGCCGCCCGCACCCCGGACGCCCCGCTCAGCGCCCTGGAGCTGCTCACCGCCGAGGAGCGGCACGCCCTGCTCACCGCGTGGGACACCCCGCCGGCCTCGCCGGTGCTGCCGGGCGCCCGTACCCTGCCCGCGCTGCTGGAGCACGCCGCCGCCCGGCACCCGGACCGTCCGGCGCTGATCGCCCCCGACGCCGTCCCGGCCGGGCCGGGCACCCTGCGGCTGGACCACCGCGAGCTGAACGCCCGGGCCAACCGGCTCGCCCACCTGCTGCTGGCCCGCCGGACCGGCCCGGGCGACGTGGTCGCGCTCCTGCTGCCGCGCTCCCCGCAGCTGGTGGTCGCCCTGCTGGCGGTGCTCAAGACCGGCGCCGCCTACCTCCCGGTGGACCCGCAGTACCCGGCCGAGCGGATCGCCCACCTGCTCGGCGACGCGGCACCCACCCAGGTGCTGACCGTCGAGGGGGTGGAACCGCCCGCGGGCGCGGCCCTGCCCGAGGGCGTCACCCCGCTCCCGCTGGACGCCCCCGGCACGCTCGCCGACCTGGCCGCCCGCCCCGACACCGACCCCGGCGACGCCGACCGCACCCGTCCGCTGAGCCCGCAGGACACCGCGTACGTCATCTACACCTCGGGCTCCACCGGCCGCCCCAAGGGCGTCGCGGTGCCGCACGCCGGGGCGGTCAACCTGGTCGGCGCACTGCACCGGCTGCTCGGGCCCGGCCGCCGGGTGCTGCAGTTCGCCTCGTTCAGCTTCGACGCCACGGTGTGGGAGCTGGCCGCCTCGCTGTGCACCGGCGGCACCCTGGTGCTCGCCACCGACGAGAGCCGGCTCGCCGGGGAGCAGCTGGCCGCCCTGCTGGCCGAGCACGCGGTCGACCACGCGATCCTGCCGCCCACCGTCGCGGCCGGCCTGCCTGAGGACGCACCGCTGCCCGCCGGCCTGCTGCTCGCGGTCGGCGGCGAGGCCTGCCCGCCCGCCCTGGTCGACCGGCTCGCCGGGCGGCTCGACCTGCGCAACGCCTACGGCCCGACCGAGGCCTCGGTCTGCGCCACCTGGAGCGAGCGGCTGCGCCCCGGCGACGCCCGCCCGCCGATCGGCCGCCCGCTCGGCGGCCACCGGGCGTACGTGCTGGACGCGGCGCTGACCCCGTCGCCGGTCGGCGTCACCGGTGAGCTGTACCTCGCCGGGGCCGGCCTCGCCCGGGGCTACCGGGGGCGCCCCGGCCTGACCGCCGAACGCTTCGTCGCGGACCCGTACGGCCCGCCCGGCAGCCGGATGTACCGCACCGGGGACCTGGTCCGGCGCCGGGCGGACGGCGCCCTGGAGCACGTCGGCCGGGCGGACCACCAGGTCAAGCTGCGCGGCTTCCGGATCGAGCTCGGCGAGATCGAGGCCGCGCTGGCCCGGCACCCGGTGGTGGTGCAGGCCGCGGTGCGGGTCCGGCCCACCCGGACCGGGGCGCCGCGGCTGGTCGGCTACGTGGTGCCGCTGCCCGGGGTGGCCGCTGTGGACGGGCCGGTGCTGCGGGCCTTCCTCGGTGAGTCGCTGCCCGCGCACATGGTCCCGTCCGCCCTGGTGACGCTGCCCGCGCTGCCGTTGACCGCCAACGGCAAGCTGGACGTCGGCGCCCTGCCCGAGCCGGGGGCGGAGCCGGACCCCGCGCCCTCGGGACGGCCGCCGGGCACGCCCGCCGAGGAGGTCCTGGCGGCCGTCTTCGGGGAACTGCTCGGACTCGATCGGGTCGACGCGGACGGGGACTTCTTCGCGCTCGGCGGCGACAGCCTGCGCTCGGTGCAGGTCGTCGGCCGGGCGGCGAAGGCCGGGCTGACCCTCTCCTTGGCCGACGTGTTCACCCACCGGACGGTGGCGGCCCTGGCGGCCGTCGCCCGGCCCGCCGCGGCTCCCGGGCCGGGCGTTACCGGTGCTGGTGCTGGTGCTGGTGCTGGTGCTGGTGCTGGTGCCGGTGTCGGTGTCGGGACGGGGATCGAGATCGGGACGGGTGTCGAGATCGGGACCGGGGGCGGGCCGCTCCCGGCGGCACTGCTGGAGCCGGTGCTGGCGATCCGGCCCGGCGGCAGCGCCGAGCCGTTGTTCTGCGTGCACGGCGGGGTCGGCTTCGGCCTGCCGTACGCCGCACTGGCCGCGCACCTGGACCCGGAGCGGCCGGTGCACGCGCTGCAGTCCGACGGCATCGCGGCGCCGGCCGGGCAGTGGCGGAAGCCGGTCGGCGTACGGGAGTTGGCCACCGCGTACCTGGCCCGGATCCGGGCGGTGCAGCCGCACGGCCCGTACCACCTGCTGGGCTGGTCCTTCGGCGGGCTGGTCGCGCACGAGCTGGCCGTCCAACTCCGGGCGGCGGGGGAGCCGGTGGCCTTCCTGGCGGCGCTGGACGTGCGGCCGGTGCACCCGGGCGACCCGGACCCGACCGACGAGGAGATCCGCGCCGCCTTCCTGGCCCACCACGCGGCCGGTGGCGGCGTCGACGGGGCGGAGCTGGCCCGGCTGATGGTCGTGATGCGCCACCACACCGACATCGCCCGGGAGTTCACCCCCGGGTGGTTCGACGGCCCGCTGCTGCTGTTCGTCGCCACGGGCGCCGACGGGACCGACGGGGCTGTACGGGCCGAGTGCGACGACGCCGCCGACCGCTGGCGGCCGCACCTCGGCGGCCCGGTCACGGTGCACCGGGTGCCGTGCGGCCACGAGGAGATGCTGCACGCGGAGGCGGCCGGGCGGATCGGCGGGATCACCGATGCCGCCCTGCGCCGCCTCCGCTGACGCCCGTGACCCCGGGGTGAGCTGCCCTCACCCCGGGGTCACAGCGACGGGTCCTGCATCAGGATCGCCTGGTACAGGTGGTGGAGCCGGCGGCTCGGTTTGAGCCCCAGCTCCTCGTCCAGCCACTTGCGGGTGCGGTGGAAGATGTCGACGGCCTCCGACTGGCGGCCGCAGCGGTACAGCGCGATCATCAACTGCTCGCTGAACCGCTCCCGTTCGGGGTACTGGGCGAGCAGCTGCTTGAGTTCGGCGACCACCGCACCCGCCTCACCCGCCTGCAGCTGCGCCGCGATCAGGTCCTCGCGGGCGGTCTTGCGCTGCTCGTCCAGCCGCAGGGCGACGGCTCTGCACCACGGCCCGTCGCTGGTGTCGAGCAGGGCCGGTCCGCGCCACATCGCGAGCGCCGACCGGAGGGTGTCCATCGCTTCGTACGGCCGGTGTTCGACCAGCCCCGCGCCCTTCTCCGCCGTCCGCAGGAAGCGGTACGCGTCGACCGCCTCCTCCGGGACCGTCAGCAGGTAGCCGTTGTCGACGGTCCGGATGAGTTCCCGGTCCGGTCTTTCCAGGCCGAGTTCGGCCAAGGACTTCCGCATGCGCTTGACGTTGGCCTGCAGGGCGTTGCGCGCGTTCTTCAACGGCGCCTCGCCCCACAGTTCGTCGATCAGTTCGTCGAAGGCGACCACCTGACCGGCGTTCAGAGCGAGCATGGTGAGCATGACGCGGTTCTTCTTCGCCCGTAAGCCCACGGTGCGCGGACCGTCGCCGATCAGCAGTGGGCCCAGTATGGAGATGTGCACCAAATTCCCCGTCCCTAGCGGTGAACTCCAGCCACAAGCTTGTCCGTTGTGCCCTCCTGGCGCCACCGTCGGAAGCGGTCGGCTTGTTTGAAGGGGACTGAAAAGGGGGAAAGCCCGGGTATCATTCGCGCCGGTCAAGTATCGGACACCGGTGGCTCATCCGGCCATGTACCTTCGTACATGAGTTGGTGGACCTGGGCCACCAGGCCTGCCTGGAGCCGGGACTCCACACCCAACTTGGCCAGGACGCTCGCGACATGGGCCTTCACCGTGCGCTCGGTGACGTGCAGCCGGTCGGCGATCCCGCGGTTGGAGTGGCCCGCCCCGATCAGGTCGAAGACCTGCCGCTCCCGGCCCGAGAGCGTGCCCACCCGGGCGAGTTCGTGGCGCCAGCGCGCCGAGGCGAGGCCGCCGTCACCGTGCATGCCCCACCACCGACAACCGCCCCCGCTTCCGTGGCGCGTCCCACCGCGGGAGCGTCGTCCTCCCGTCGGGGAGGCGATCCGCGCACCCGCGAACGCGTTTGCGATTCAACAACTCCCGTAACAAACCACCGCTGGCAGTGCGGCGTCAAACCCCTTGCAGGGCTTGATCGGTGGCGCCGTACACGCACCAAGGCGGCCGGGAGTGACGGCTGTTGCCGAAGTGTCGCGCGCGCCGCCGGAGGTGTTACGGGAGCGTCGTGCGGGCCGCCGCCGCGGCGGTCGCGGCGGCGACGACCGAGGGCATCCGCGGTGCCCTGGCGACCGACTGGCGGGCCAGTCGGGAGGGCCACCAGGTCTTCCAGCCGAGCAGGGTGACCACCGCCGGCAGCACCACGATCCGGATCACCGTCGCGTCCAGCAGCACCGCGCAGGCCATCCCCACGCCCATCTGCTTCATCTCGATGTAGTTCAGCGAGGCCAGCAGGGCGAACACGCAGACCATCACCACCGCCGCGCTGGTGACCACCCCGGCGGTGCGGGTGATGCCCTGCTCGACCGCCTCCCGCAGCGAGAGCCCGCCGCGGGCCGCCTCCCGGATCCGGCTGACCACGAAGACGTGGTAGTCCATGGACAGCCCGAGCAGGATCACGAACAGCATCAGCGGCATCCAGGCCACCACCCGGCCGGTGGACTCGAAGTGCAGCAGGCCCTCGGCCCAGGTGTGCTGGAAGATCAGCGCGAGCGCGCCGAAGGAGGCCGCCGTGGAGAGCAGGTTGAGCGCCACGGTGATCAGCGCGAGGACGACCGAGCGGAAGGCGAGCGCCATCACCAGGAAGGTCAGCGCCAGCGCCACCCCGAGCACCCAGGGCATCTTGTCCATGACGTTCGCCCGGTAGTCCACGTCGTACGCCACGTCGCTGCCGCCGACCGCGAACTGGGCGCCCGCCACCGCGCCGAGGGTCTGCGGGGCGAGGTCCCCGCGCAGCCGGGCCAGTGAGGCGCGGGCCTGGGCCGAGCCGCTGTCGAACCGGGTGCCGATCGCCACCGTGGCCACCGTGCCGTCCGCCGAGGTCCGCACCACCGGTGCCGGGTCGTGGACGAAGAGCCCGTCCTTGAGCGTGCGGCGCACCAACTCGTGCACGGCGGCGCTGAGTTCGGGGGCGTGACCGGGCGGGACCCGGGCCGCCACGGTGTGGGTGTCGGACTGGCTCGGGAAGGAGAGGGTGAGCCGCTCGTAGGACTGCATGGCCGGCATCGACCGGGGCAGGTCGTCGATCCCGGTGGCCTTGAGCTTGAGCCCGAGCGCGGGCAGGGCCAGCACCAGCAGCGCCGCCACCGAGGCCACCAGGGCGATCACCGGGTGGCGCAGTGCGGGCTTGAGCATGGTCGACCACAGCCGGGGCTTGACCCCGCCCTTCCGGGTGAGCCGCCACACCAGCGGCACCCGGGGCGCGTCCAGGTAGCGGCCGAACCGGGACAGCATGGCCGGCAGCACGGTCAGCGAGGAGATGATGGCGATCGAGACCACGATCACCGCACCGGTGGCCATCGACTCGAAGGCGATGTGCCCGGCGAAGTACAGCGCGGCCATCGAGACCAGCACCACCACGCCGGAGACCAGCACCGAGTGCCCGGAGGTGGCCGCCGCGATCTCGATCGCGTCGGTGTTGTCGGCCCCCAGGGCCCGTTCCTCGCGCTGGCGCTTGAGGTAGAACAGCGAGTAGTCGACGCCGATCGCCATGCCCATCAGGACGATGAACTGGGTCACCGGCCCCGGGTCGGGGATCACCTGCGAGGCGACGCCCCACAGCCCGAGCCCGGCGAGCACCGAGGACAGCCCGAGCACCACCGGGACGCTCGCCGCGACGATCGCGCCGAAGACGAAGACCATCACCAGCAGGGTGACCGGCAGGCTGAGCACGGTCGCCTTGCCGAGATCCCTGCTCAGCATGTCGTTCAGCCCGGCCTTGATCGAACCGGCGCCGACCAGCTCCATCCGCACGTCGCCGTGCCCCGGCCGGGCCCCGGCGACGGCGTCCAGCAGCGGCTGCACCCGGTCGGCCGCGGTCTCCGGATCCCCGGCGAGGGTGACCGGCACGAGCAGGGCGGAGCCGTCCGGGGAGGGCAGCGGCCGGCCGATCGAGGCGATCCCGGTGAGGCCGCGCAGGCCCCGGGTGGCGTCGTCCACGGCCGCCTGGGCCCGGACCGGGTCGAGCCGGCCACCGCCCCAGGAGCTGACCAGGAGGTTCTCCACGGCGCGCTCCTGGAGGCCGCCGGTGCGGGCGATCGCGGCGGCCCGCCCGGACTCGCCGATCGAGAGGTCGGAGTTGGTGGCCTGCCGGGTGCCGGTGAGGCCGCCGACCACCAGCGCGCCGACCACGAACGCCACCCAGAGCGCGATCGCCCACCACGGGTGGACCGCGCTCCACCGGGCCGCCCTGGTGATCACGTTCCTGCCTTCCACGATCACGTTCCCCTCCTCCTCGGCGGAGTCGACCGGCCCGGTACGGGGCGGGCCGGGGGCCCGGCCGCGCGGTGCGGTGCGTCCCACCGAAGGAATCTAGTGACGATCCGGCCCGCGGCCACGGGTGCAACTACGCCGATTCGTGGGGGAGTTTCCTCTACTTGACACCCCGTCGGCGCCGCTCGGGGCCGGATCCCGCGGGTGCTCCTGGATACCACACGCCCCACGCGACGTCGAAGGGCCCGGCGCCGAGCAGGGCCACCGACCCGGCGTACGCCTCCGGCTCGTGCGGCAGGAACAGGTCGGCGACCCGCCACGGTCCGGCGAGCCCGCCCGGGGCCGGGGCGTGCACGGTGGCCTGGGCGGCGGCGTGGGCCACCGGGAGCGCCAGGCCCTCGGTGAGCCGCCCGCCCGAGGCCTTCACGCAGGCCTCCTTCCTGGTCCACAGCCGGGCGAACGCCGGGCGGCCGCCCCGGGCCACCAACTCGCGTTCGTGGCAGGGGAAGAAGCGCCGTGACAGCCGTTCGACGTCCCGCCCGGAGCGGAGCAGTTCGAGGTCCACCCCGACCGGCCGCCGGGCCACCGCGAGCAGGGCCAGCTCCCCCGAGTGGGACAGGCTGAAATGCAGGCCGGGCGCGTCCGCGACGGCCGGCTTGCCCCAGCGGCCGCGGGTGAAGCGCAGCCGCTCCGGCGGGCGGCCCAGCCGGGCGCCGAGCAGGATCCGGGTGGCGGCGTGCGCGACCACGAAGCGGCGCCGCAGCCCGGGCAGCAGGCCGCTGCGGGCCCGGGCCCGCTCCTCCGGGTCGAGCAGGCGCTCCAGCGCCGCGAGGTCGGGCCGGGCCGGGGGGCCGGGGTGGGCGAGGGGGCTGGGGTGGCCGAAGTGGTCGGGTCGGCCGGGGTGGGCTGGGTCGGCCGTCCGGCCGCCGGACAGCGGGATGTGCCAGACCTCGACGGTCCCCCGGGCCCGGTCCGGTGCCGCGCCCGTCGTGTGCGGCGCCGGTCCGTGCCGGTTCAGAGCCGGTCCACCTTTCCGGTGTGCAGCCCCTGGAAGAGGTTGAGCTTCTGGACGTTCCTGGTCCCCTCCATGAACTCCACCCCGCGGGCGTCCCGGGCCAGCTTGTCCAGCAGGGGGTGGTCCAGCCGGGCGCCGGGGCCGAAGAAGCCGGGCGCGCGCAGGGTGACCTCCTCGGCGACCTGGCAGGCGCGCGCCTTCGCGGCCGAGGCGAGGTACCCGTCGGAGGGGCGGCGGTCCACCGCGAGCGCCGCGCGGTGGGTCAACCGTCGGGCGGCGTCGATCCGTCGGCCCAGCTCCTCGTGGGCGTCCCGTTCCGCGCCGCGCAGTTCCCCGCGGTTCTCGCCGACGTAGTCGTGCGCGGCCCGGGCGATGCCGAGGGCGACGGCGGCGACGGTCGGCCGCAGCCGGTTGAAGACCGAGACGATGCCCCACATCCCGCGCCGGGTGGGCGGCAGGTGGGCGCCCAGCACCCGGTCGGCCGGGACGTGCACCCCGTCGAGGACCAGCCGGCTCAACTGCACCCCGCGCAGCCCCAGGGTGGGCAGCGGCTCGGCCCGGTAGCCGGGGTCGGCGGCGTCCACCAGGACGGCCAGCACGCCGAGCCGCTCCGTCCCCGCGACCCGGGCGAACACCACGCCCAGGTCCGCCCGGGCCGCGTTGCCGACGTAGCGCTTCTCGCCGTCCAGCCGGTACGAGCCGTCGCCCAGCGGGGTCAGCGTGGTGGTCATCTCGCCGATGGCGGAGCCGCGGTCCGGTTCGGTGAGGGCGAAGCAGGTCCAGCGCGGGCGCTCGGCCAGCCGGCCGTACACCCGTTCGCGCTGGGCCGGGCTGCCGAGCACGCCCAGCAGCACCCCGGTCATCGAGGGGCCGGGGGCGCCGAGCATCATCCCGGCGTCGCCGCGGGCCAGTTCCTCGCACAGCACGGCCCGCTCCAGGGTGGCCAGGCCGTGTGCGGGGCCGCTGCCGGGCTCGGGGCCGACGCGGTCCCAGCCCGGGGGCGTGAGGTGGCCGGCCAGGAAGCGGACGGCGGGCAGGTCCAGGGAGCGGTGGACGGCCTCCGGGTCGCGGTCCAGTTCGAGGGCGCCGGCCCGGAGTTCGTCGGCCCACCGGCGGACGTGGCGCTGGGCGGTCCGCAGGGGCTCGGGCAGGATGCTCACGGCGTTCTCCCGGCGGTGTCGCGGGCCGGGCCGCGGGGGCCCTCGTCCTCGGACGGGTGGGGTGCGGACAGGTGGGGCTCGGACGGGTGGGACTCGGACGGATGGGGCGCGGCCGGGCCGGGCCAGCCGCAGTAGGCGTCGGCGAGCAGTTCGGAGGCGTGGGCGTCCCGGCCGGGCCCGTCGGCGGTGAAGCCGTGCGCGCCGAGCAGTCGCAGCAGGGCGCGGTCGACCTCGGTGATCTGCGCCTGCAGCCGGGCGAGGGCGCGGGCGTCCAGGGGGTGGGTGCCCAGGGGGTGGGCGTCCGCCTCGTCGGGGTCGGTGGCCAGGTCGTCCAGCACGCCGGCGATCTCCAACTGCTCGATCAGGGCGTCGGCGAGCGCGCCCTTGACCAGCTGCTGGAGCAGCAGCGAGGTGCCTTCGACGGTGCGGGCGGCGAGGTGGGCGACGCAGGCCTCGCGCAGCCGTTCGGAGGCGCCGAGCCGCAGCCAGGCCAGGGCGGTGGCCCAGGTGTGCGGGTCCGCCCCGGCGGGTCCGGGGTCGGCCGCCGTGGCGGCGGCGGGCGGGAGGACGGTCAGGCCGGGGGCCGGGGCGGGCCCGGGGGCGGGTGCCGGGTCCGGGGTCGACCCCCGGTAGCCGTTCAGGAGTTCGCGGGGCACCACGGCGTGGCCGCGCGGCCCGCGCGGCGGCGCACCGGGGGAGAGCGCCCGGGACAGCAGGGTGAGCGCGGGGACGAGGCCGTTGCTGCGGGCGTTCGCCCGGGCCTCCCGCCAGTGCTCCCGTACCTCGGCCGGAACGGTCATCCGTGTCTCAACTCCCCGGTGTCGAGCGTGCAGTAGGCCAGGACGTCGCGGTCCCGGTCGTAGTCGGCGACCACGACCGGCCGGCCGGCGTCCCCGGTGTCGGCGGCACCGGTGCCGACGGCCCCGGTGCGGGCCACGGCGTCGAGCAGGGCGGCCCAGCTCCCGGTGGCCGGGCGTCCGACCTCCCCTTCGGTCAACGGGCCCTCCCGTAAAGGAAGTTCGGGGCAGTCGGCGAGGCCGGAGCCGGCCGCCACGGCGGCGCCCGTCGGCCAGTGGGCGAACAGCCCGGGCCCTGGCCGCCCCTGGGCCTGGCCGCCGAGCGGCCGGTCGCCGCCCTCCCAGCGCAGCAGCAGTGCCACGGCCGCGTCGCCGCGCAGCTCGGCCGGGGACGGCCCGGCGGGCAGCGGGAACGGCTGGGTGCCCTGGTCCACGGTCAGCAGCAGCAGGCGCGACCAGCCGCACCGCCGGGCGTACTCCACGGCCACCCGCAGCGCGCTGAACGGTGTCAGCGGGCCCTGGTCGGACAGCGCGAAGGCGAGCGGCCCGCCGGGCAGCCGCCGCCGGACGCAGGAGGCGACCAGCTCGGTGTGCTCGAAGTCCGGTGCGGCGTAGGCGATCACCGCCAGCTCGGGGGCGTCCTCCCGGTCCAGCGGCCCCAGTGCGTCCAGCGCGCCGTACGCCAGTTCCACCGAGGTGCGCCGCCCGGCGGCGGCGAACTGGGCGCGGTCGAAGGAGACCCGGTACGGCGCCCCGAGCTCCTGGTAGAACTCCTCCCGCGCGTCCCCCGGCCGGTACGGTGTGCTCCGCCCCGGCGGGGCGTACCCGGCCGCCCGGACCAGTCGGGGCAGGGCCGGGGGACCGGTCGGGTGCGGGGGCCGGACGGCTGCGGTCGCGCGGAACACGGTCAGGCGCCCGCTTCCTCGGCGACGAAGCCGGCCAGCGAGCCCACCGTCTCGAAGTGGGTCATGTCCAGCTCGTCGGCGTCGAACTGCACGTCGAGGATCTCCTCGATGGTGATGAGCAGTTCGAGCGCGCTGCTGGAGTCCAGGCCCAGCTCGTCGAAGAGGCGGACGTTCTCGTCGGCGCCGGACACGTCCTTGTTGAGGACCTCCGAGAGGCCCTTGCGGACGGCCTCGACGAACCTGGGGTCGGTCGCGGTCTCGCTCATGCGGTGCTCCTCGCTCTGCTCCCGGCCGCCGGTCGACGGCCGGGTGGGTGGGTGGTGGGGCGCTGTCTGGTCGGGCGCTGTGGGGTGGGGCGCTGTGGGGCGGTGCGCGACGGGGCGCGGGGCGGCGGGCGGCGGGTCAGTCGTCCTGCCCGACCGGCCGGTACAGCCGCTGGCCGGCCAGCAGGGCGCCCACGTCGTCGCGCTCCCGGACCAGGTGCGCCCGGCCGTCCAGGACCAGCACCTCGGCCGGGTAGCCGTGGCTCAGGAAGTGCACCGGCGAGGCGGTCGGCCCGTACGCGCCGGAGCGCTGCACGCCGATCAGCTCGCCGGGCCGCAGCGGCGGCATCGGGACCTTCTTGCCGATCACGTCGTTGGGCGTGCACAGCGGCCCGGTGACGTGCCAGGGCTCGGTGGCCGGCTCGTCCAGCCGTTCCAGCGCGGCCATCGGGAAGTTGCGCTTGACGTACGAGCCGATGCCGACCGCCGCCATGTGGTGGTTGGTGCCGCCGTCGGTGACCGCGAAGTTCTCGCCCATCGAGGTCTTGGTGTACCGCACCCTGGTCACGTAGGTGCCGGAGGCGGCGACCAGGAAGCGGCCCAGCTCCATGATCAGCCGGGTGTCGGGGTGCCGCTCGGCGAAGTCCTCGATCAGCGGGTTGAGTCCGGCCGCCAGCGCGGTGACGTCGAGGTCCTTCTCGTTGTCGAAGTAGGCGATGCCGAGGCCGCCGCCGACGTCCACCGTCTCCAGCGGGAAGTCCAGCTCTGCGGCGAGCCGTTCGGCCAGGTCGAGGATCCGCCGGGTGTTCTCGACCACCGACTCCTCGGACAGGATCCGGGTGCCCAGGTAGACCTGGACACCCATCAGCCGCAGGTGCGGGTAGCGGCCGACCAGGCCGCGGCCCTCGGCCAGCAGCAGCTCCTCGTCGGTGCCGAACTGGCGCGGCTTGCCGCCCATGGTCAGGCCCGAACCCTTCACCTGGAAGCTCGGGTTGACCCGCAGCGCGACCCGCGCGACGACGCCGCGCTCGGCCGCCAGCTCGTCGATCAGGCCCAGCTCCCCGACCGACTCGCAGACGATCGCGTGGATCGACTGGTCCAGGCAGGCGGCCACCTCGGCGCGGCTCTTGCCGGGGCCGAGGAAGATGATGTCCTCCGGGCGCACCCCGGCCCGCTGGGCGGTGACCAGCTCGGTCAGCGAGGACACCTCGGCGCGGGCGCCGCAGCTGTGCAGCAGGGCGCAGACCGAGATGTTGGGGTTGGCCTTCAACGAGTAGAAGACCTCCAGCGCGGGGTGCAGCGCCGCGCGCAGGCCCCGGAAGCGGGTGGTGATCTCCTCGCCGTCGTACAGGTACAGCGGGGTGCCGAACTCCTCGGCCAGCTCGGTGATCCCGAGGCCCTGCACCTCGAATGCGACGCTCACGCTCAGCTCCGTTCCGGGAAGGCCGCGAGGCGGCGGGTGATGTCGGTGTCGATCGCCGCGATCTCCTCGTCGGAGCCGCCGACCAGGACGCCGTACAGCCGGCCCTCGAAGCCCTCCGGGCCGTCCGCGGCCGTTCCGTGCGCGGCGTTCACGGTGGCGTAGTTGTTGACGAACAGCCCGCGCGGCCGCGCGGACCGCTCGCCCGACGGCAGCCCGCCCGACGGCAGCCCGGTCGGCGAGAGCCCGTCCAGCAGCAGCCCGTCCAGCACCGCGGCGATCCCGGCGAAGGGCAGCGGGCGGGTCAGCCGCAGCGGGTAGTGCCGGGCGACGGCGACGTCCCCCGGCCCGGCCAGGCCGCCCTCGTGCACCACGTTCTGGTAGGTGGACATGTTGTTCCGGGCGTTGATCTCGATCACCGGGTACAGCCCCTCGTCCGGGTCGACCATCGCGTCCACCCCGACCACGCCGAAGTAGCCGTCCGCGGCGAGCCGTTCGCCGAGCCGCAGCGCCGTCGCGGCGATCTCCTCGACCTGTCGCCCGGAGAGCCGGGCCGGGATGCGGTGGCCCTTGTGCACGCCGCCCTCGGTGAGCAGCTCCTTGACGAAGTCGAAGTGCACCGAGCCGTCCCGGCCCACGGTGAACTGGTAGTTGAGGTCGCAGCGCTTGGCGACCCACTCCTCGACCACCAGCGCGGTGCGCGGCTCCCCGCCCCCGCTCCGGGCGGCCTTCTCGGCCTGCTGGACGGCCATCCGGTGCAGCCGGCCGAGCCGGGCCGCGGAGTCCAGCACCACGATGCCCTTGCCGGACACCCCGAAGGCGTCCTTGAGCACCACCGTGCGCCCGGCGGCCAGCAGTTCACCGGCCGCGGCCACCGCTTCGGCCAGCTCCGCCAGGGTCTCGCAGGCCCAGCCGCGGGCCTGGCGGATGCCCAGTTCGTCGGAGAGGCGGCGGCTGTACACCTTGCTGTTGACCCGCTTGCACACGGCGGCGGCGGGGGCGGCCAGGGCGAGCCCGGTACGGGCGGCCAGTTGCTCCTCGACCGCCGAGACACCGTGGGCGGTCAGCCGGGCGCCCTCGGCGGTGAGCCCGGCCAGGGCGTCGAGCAGGGCGGGGTCGGCGAGGGCGTCCTCGCTGACCGTGCGCTGCGGGTCCTGGGCGGCCACCACGTGCACGGCGGGCAGGGCGAGGCCGAGGCCTTCCAGGTAGGCGCGGTAGCCCTCGTCCGGTGCGGTCTTGAGCACGACGTGGTCGCCCTTGCCGCCGAGCAGCAGGGTGAACTCGTCCATCCGGTTGACCACCGCGCTGCCCGCGTGCGAGGCGACCCGGGGCAGGGCCGGTTCGCCGAGCGCCCAGTGGTTCTCCACCTCGAAGTTGCCCAGGAACACCAGCGGGGTGTCCGCGGAGCCGGTGACCGCGCGCTTGAGCCGCGCGCCGAAGCCGGCGGAGGGAAGGTGCATGTCGACCTCGTCCGTTTCTCGTGTGCGCCCGGTGCCCGACGGGCCGGCCGGTGCTCGACCGGCCCGTCGGTACGGGAGGGCCCGGTGGTGCCGGAGGGGCGCGTCAGTGCTCGAACACCATGGCGGCGAAGGTCGCCCCGAGCCCCACGCTGGTCATCAGGTAGCGGTCGCCGGGGCGCAGCCGCCCCAGCTCGGTGGCCTTCTGCAGGTTGATGAAGGGGTCGGCGCAGAAGCAGTGGCCGGTCTCGCCGACCAGGTCGAGGAAGACCTTCTCCAGCGGCAGCCCGAGGTCCTTGCAGACGCCGATCCAGGACAGCCGGTTGACGTTGTGCGGCAGCACCAGCGCCAACTCGTCGATCCCGCAGCCCGCTTCGGCCAGCGCCGCATCGATCACCTCGCACAGGCCGGGCCCGTAGAGGTCCTGGAACTCCTTGGCGGCGACCTCGCCCATGACGAACTCGTCGCCGAACCGCGGGTAGGTGCGCGCCGCGTAGCCCGTCATCCGGTCCGGGCCGGAGCGGTCCGCGCTCACCAGGACGGCGGCGGTGCCCTCGCCCATCACGGTGACGTCCGGGATGGACTGGGTCTGCGCGGTGCAGGCCTTCTCCCCGGCGACGACCAGGGCCAGCGCGTTCGGGTCCGGGTCGGCGGCGAGCAGGGTGCCGGCCAGGTCCAGGGCGAGCAGGCCGGAGGCGCAGGCGTGGTGCGAGACGACGAACGCGGTGGCGTGCTCCAGGCCGAGTTCGGCCTGGAGCGGCCCGAGCGAGGTCAGCGGGTACGGCAGTGGCGAGGGCATGGTGCGGGCCTGGAGGACGTACTTGACGCGCTGTTCCTGGCCGCGCAGTTCGACCAGCTTGGTCGCGGCGCGCAGCAGCAGCTCGGTCTCGGTGGCCGCCGGGTCGCGGCACACCTCGGCGAGCCCGTAGAAGCGCTGGTAGCGCCGCAACTGGACGTCCGTCAGCTGGAGTCGCTGCTGGAAGCGGGCGATCGGGATGGTGTCGGGAAGGCAGCTGGAGACCGCCGTGATCGACGTCATGCCCACTACGGTGGCGCGCGGCGCTGACGGGCAGCTGACGCCGGGCTGACCGTCTCCGGCCCCCACCGCCCGGCGTCACCCTCCGGCGTCACCGCCCGGGCGTCACCGTACGGCTCGGCGTATCGCCTCCAGGGCGAGCGCGGCCGCGGCCAGCGCGGCGGCCAGCCCCGCGACCGCCGCCGGGGCCGGGGCTCGGTCTCCGGAGACGCCCAGGAAGTCCAGCCCGGAGACGTGGTTGACCATCCCGTACCAGAGCATCGGGTAGACGGTCTGGAACAGCCGGGGCCCACGGCTGAGGCTGCCGCAGAGCAGGGCCAGGGCGGGCACCAGCAGCGCGCCCGCCACGGCGCCCAGCGCGGCCCGGGACTGCCCGGCGGCGGCCAGCCGCAGGGCCGGCACGGCCGTCACCGCCAGCGCCGGGACGATCCCGGCGAGCAGCCCGGCCAGCCCCCGGCGCAGCGGGGACGGGCAGGTGGCGAGCAGCTGCTCGGTGCTGCCGCCGTCGGCCCGGTGGCCCATCCGGGCCCAGAGCGGCATCGGCCAGAGCACCGCGAACGGCAGCACCGCGTGGCTCGGCCCGTCCGGTGCGACGGCCGCCGCGGCCACCGCGAGCAGGGCCGCCCCGGCCCACCAGAGCCGCTGCCCCCGCACCAGGATCCGCAGCTCCCCGAGCAGCGCGTCGAAGCCGATCCGTCCCTGCCGGGGAGCGGCCGGCCGGGCCTGGTCCAGGGCGAAGCCGGCCGCCGCGGACGGGGACCCCGCCGCGCCCCCGCCGGGCCCGTCGGCGACGCCCGGCCCGCCCGCGACGCCCGGCCGCGCCGGCCGGCTGCCCCGCCGGGCCGGATCCCCGTCGAAGCGCCGGAACCAGAGCGCCCCGACCAGCGCGATCCCCACCGCCGCGCCGACCAGCAGCACCCCCGTGGCCGCTGG
Source organism: Kitasatospora sp. NPDC056076 (assembly GCF_042266305.1). Classification (NCBI taxonomy): domain Bacteria; kingdom Bacillati; phylum Actinomycetota; class Actinomycetes; order Kitasatosporales; family Streptomycetaceae; genus Kitasatospora; species Kitasatospora sp. NPDC056076. The sequence goes on along the minus strand of NZ_JBHJWG010000013.1, from coordinate 52,939 downwards.
TCCGCCCGCCTCGCCGGGCCCGAGCCCGGGCCAGTCGAAGGTGCCGAGCACCCGGTTGTCCGCCGTCAGGCCCACGCCGAACTCCACCCCGGCGACCGGCCGCCCGCCCGCCGCGAGCGACTCCCGGATCGAGGCGGTGACCCGCCGCATGCCCAGCAGGTCAGGCCCGCCGCCGGCCTGCGCGCCGAGCACCGTCACCAGCCAGACCGCGAACCAGACCGCCGCTCCCAGCCCGCCGCGCAGCCCGGGCACGGTGTCGAAGAGCACCGCGCACCCGGCCACCGCCGCCAGCAGCGGCAGTGTGATCAGGACGTACGGCAGCAGCAGCCGCACCGCGTCCACCCGGCCCGAGTCGCCCTTGACCAGCTGCACCGCGAGCGCCGTCCCGGCGAGCGCGAGCAGCATCGAGCCGAACAGCAGCAGGTTGCCGACGAACTTGCCCGCCAGGTAGCCCGCCCGGCTCAGCGGGGTGGCGGCGAGCAGTCGGCCGACACCGCTCTGTTCGTCCCGCCCGATGCCGCCCCGGGCGATCCCGAAGCCGGCCAGCGAGAGCCAGACCGCGCCGCCGAGCGCGGTGACCGTCCCCACGTAGCCGCTGGTGTAGCGGCCGTGCAGGTCGGTCACCTGGAACACCTCCCAGCGGGAGTCGCCCACCGGCGCGGCGAGCAGCCCGAGCGCGAGCGTGCCGAGCAGCACCACCAGGTAGCCGGGCCGGCGCCGGCGCTCCCGGAAGTCGGCCAGGGCCAGCGCCCCGATGCGCGTCACCACGCCCTCACCGCCTCCGGCTGCCCGGGCCCGGTGCGGTCGGCGGTGAGCAGCAGGTAGGCGTCCTCCAGCCGGGGCGGTACGGGCCGCGCCCCGGGCGCGGGCACCTGCCGGGAGAGCACCCGGGCCCGGACGCCCTCCGGGGTGCGGGTGGTGGCGCCGACCGGGAAGCGCGAGCGCAGCGCCGGGAGCCCGTCCGCGGCGACGGTCAGCTCCCAGACGGAGCCCTCGGCCCCGCGCAGCAGCTCCTCCGGACTGCCGTGGTGCAGCAGCCGCCCGCCGCCCATCACCGCGATCCGGTCGGCGGTGGCGGCGACGTCCGGGACGATGTGGGTGGACAGCACGACGATCCGGTCGGCGCCGAGCCCGCTGAGCAGGCTGCCGAAGCGCAGCCGCTCCTCCGGGTCGAGCCCGACCGTGGGCTCGTCCACGATCAGCAGCGCCGGGTCGTTGAGCAGCGCCTGGGCGATGCCGACCCGTTGGCGCATCCCGCCGGACATCGCGCCGAGCCGCTGCCCGGCCGCGCCGGTGAGGTTGACCAGGTCGAGGAGCTGCTCGATCCGGGCCGCGGCGGAGCGCCGCCGCAGCCCCTTGGCGGCGGCCAGGTAGGCGAGGAACTCGCGGGCGGTGAGCTGCGGGTAGACGCCGAAGTCCTGCGGCAGGTAGCCGACGGCGCGGCGCAGCGGCCCGGGCCGGCGGGCGATGTCCACCCCCTCCCACAGCACCCGCCCCGAGGTGGGCCGGGTGACCGTGGCCAGGATGCGCATCAGGCTCGACTTGCCGGCGCCGTTGGCGCCGAGCAGGCCGAGCACGCCGGGCCGGAGCGTCAGCGAGAAGGAGTCGACCGCGCGTCTGCCGCCGCGGTACTCCTTGGTGAGGTCGAGGATCTGGAGTTCGGTCACGTCCCGAATGCTTCCGTCCGGGCCGTGCCCGCACATCTGCCGTTCGGCAGATATCCGGCGGCTTCCGGCACCGGATCACGCCGGGGAACGCCGGAGGGGTGTGCCGTTCGGCACACCCCTCCGATCATCTGACGACGGATCAGATGTCAGTCCTCGTCGCCGAAGTCGCCCTCGACGTCGCCGCCGAGGTCGCCCCCGGCGTCACTCCCGTCCGGGGTGCCGCTGATCGCGTACCCCTGCCGGCGCGCCTCGTAGCAGGCCACCGTCGCGGCCGCCGAGACGTTCAGCGAGCCGACCCGGCCCAGCTGCGGCACGAACACCACCTGGTCGCAGAGCTCCAGCGCCTCGGGCGTGATCCCGCGGTCCTCGTGCCCCAGCACGAAGGCCACCGCGGGGGTCAGCCCGGCGGCGAACATCGGCACCGCGTCGTCCGCCAGCTCCAGCCCGACCACCTTGAAGCCGTCGGTCTTCGCGGCCGCGACCGCCTCGGCGACGGTCGGGAAGTGCTCCACCTTCAGGTACTTGTCGGTGCCCATCGCGGCCTTCTGCGCGCCGGACGAGCGCACCGACGGGGTGTCCCCGGTCAGGTACAGCTTCTCGGCGCCCATCGCCGCCCCGGTGCGCACCACCGAACCGACGTTGAACGGCGACTGCAGGTTCTCCAGGATCATCGCGAGCCGGAACTCGTTGCTGCGCCGCCAGGTGCGGTGCAGTCGCTTCAATTCGGTCCCGCGCAGCTGCTTCACGACGTCGTTCCCCGTCCACTCTCGGTGCCCTCGCCCGCTTCCGGGCGGGGCCGCGCTTCCAGAATCCGGAACCCGTTGACCGACGCGACCCGGGAGGTCGGGTAGCCCTGCTCGTTGAGCCACTTCTGCAGCGAGTCCGAGCCCAGGTGCTTCTGCACCACGAGGAACGCCGAGCCGTCCGGGGTCAGCCGGCCGAGCCAGTGGGTCAACAGCCCGCGCAGCTCGGCCTTGCCGATCCGGATCGGCGGGTTGGAGTAGATGGTGGCGAACCGGAGGTCCTCGGGGACCTCGTCCGGCAGCGCGGCCTGGACGTTGCCCAGCCGCAGCGCCCCCGCGTTCAGCCGGACCAGCTCCAGCGCGCGCTCGTTCACGTCCACCGCCCACACCGGGAGCCGCTTGCGGCGGCTCGCCCAGGTCAGCGCGATCGGGCCGTAGCCGCAGCCGACGTCCAGGATCGGGCCGCGGACCCGCGGCTGCGGGGCGTGCTCCAGCAGGACCCGGGTGCCCTGGTCGAGCCGGCCGTGCGAGAACACCCCCGCGTCGGTGGTGAGTTCGAGGGTCAGGTCCGGGAGCGAGACCGTGATCGGCCGGCGCTCGCTGGCGACCTCGGGCGCACTGGAGAAGTAGTGCGAGCCGGACATGGGTTCCCCGTCGTTCGTAAGGGCCGTCGTGGTCAGGCCGTCGTGCGGATGGGCCTCGGGGCCCACCGGGTGGGTGCGGGACGGCCCTGGGTACGGCACCGATCGTACCCCCGGCGGCCTGCGGGGCGTTCCGCCCGGCCCCGGGGGGACGGGCCCGCGGGCGGGGCCCCGGACCGGTCGGCGCGGCCGCCCGGGCGGCGTCCGGGGCGATCGTCGCGCGGAACGCCTCCGGAGCGGGGCGGGCGTGGTCGAGGCCCGGACAGTACGCCGGAGGGCCCTCGGCACGTCGCGTCCGCGCGCCCGGCGGCGGATACTGCGAGTACCGCCATCCGGGCCCTGGGAGCCTCCCGACAGTGAGGACGGACGCCATGCCGCAGAATCACGAGGACTACCTGATCGACGAGGCTGCCGAGACCGTCGAGCCCGACGACGCAGCGACCGACGGCGACGAGTACGACGAGGTCGCCGAGCGCCGGGCCGTCGGCGGGGACCCGGCCACCGACCTCGCGGACGCCGCCGAGCAGAGCCGGGTCGTCCAGCTCGACGAGGACGAGTACCGGGAGTAGCGGCAAGCGCCCACCGGCACCTCACCAGCCCCCACACGTCCCCTACAGCGCCTTGCGGCGCTGCAACCAGGTCATCGCCGCCCAGCCCGGCAGCACCGGCAGGATCAGCGTCAGCAGCCGGAACAGCGCCACCGCCGCCAGTGCCCCGCCCTCCTCCATCGACGCGGTCTGCTGGAGCCCCAGGAGCAGCGCCCCGTCCACCGCGCCGACCCCGCCCGGGGTCGGCGCTGCGTTGCCCGCCGCGTTGCCCACCAGGAACACCACCGCCACCGCGGCGAAGGACGGTGCCCGGCCGATCGCCAGGGCGCAGCAGTACAGGCAGGTGATCAGGCAGAGCGACACCGCCAGCTGTCCGGCCACCCCCACCGCCAGCCGCCCCGGATTGCGCAGCAGGTCCAGCAGCCGCGGCAGCACCTCGGCCGTCAACGGCCGCAGTCGCGCCGCCAGCCACCGCCGGGCGGGCGGGATCGACCACACCACCACCAGCAGCACGGCCGCCACCACCAGCCCGCCGACCACGGCCGGCAGCGCCGCCAGCTCCGAACCGCCCGGCTGCGCGTCCACCAGGTAGACGAAGGCCCCCAGCTGCAGCAGGTGCAGCACCAGCCCGATCAACTGCCCCACCCCGACGCTGGACAGCGCCTGCGCGGTGGGGATGTTCGCCCGCTGCAGCAGCCGGGTGTTCAGCGCGATCCCGCCGACGCCCCCGGGCGACACCAGCTTCACGAACGCCCCGGCCAGCTGTGCCAGCACCACGTTGCGGAAGTTCAGCCGCTCCGGCACGAACCCGACGAACCCCATCGCCGCCGCCACGTGGCTCAGCCCCGCGGCCAGCACCGCCAGCGCCATCCACCACGGATCGGCATCGGTCAGCGCCGCGATCGGGTTGTCCTCCACCGCGAAGAACTGCGGGATCAGCAGCACCCCGGCCACCACCCCGCCCGCCACGGCGAACAGGGTCCGCGGCCGCAACCGCTCCAGCCGCACCGGCCGCCCCACCACCTCCGGGCGCCCGCGCGACACCTCCGCCCGGATCTCCTCCAGCAACCCGCCGGCCACCCCGGCCTCCGCCCCGGCCGCGGAGCCGGCCTCCGCGGCCGGGCCGACCCGGCCGACCGCCGGAGCGGCGGACGACCAGGTGGGGACGGCAGCGCTGCCCGAGCTGCCGTCCGGGACCACCGGCTGTCCGGTCTGCTGCCCGCTGCCGGCCGCGTCGCCCGGCGCCTGCCCGCCCGGTGTCGACGCGCCCGGTGTCGACGCGACCGCACCGTGGCCGCCCCTCTCCGGGGCCTCCGCCCCCACCCCCGCCGGACCGGCGCCTGGGCGGCGCTTGAGCGCCTGGCGGGTCGAGCGGGCGAGGGCGATCGGTTGGAGGAGGGGGAGTGCGGCGCCCAGCGCGTCGCGGCCGAGGACGGTGGTGGCGGTGCGGACGGCGCGGTCGGCGCCGGCCCGCAGGGCGAGGGTGGTGAGCAGTTGGACGACGTCGCAGCGCAGGACGAGTTCGCTGGCCGCGATGTCGCCGTCGGCGAAGTCGACCAGGTGGACCGCGCCGGTGCCGTCGACCAGCAGTGAGGACGGGACGAGGGCGCGGTGGGCGATCTCGCGGCGCTGGAGCAGGGCGAGCTGGCCCCAGGCGTCGGTGAGGAGCCCGTCGGTGATCTCCTCGTCGTCGAGCCGGTCGAGGGTGCGTCCGGCCAGGTGCTCGTACGCGATCAGGGCGGTGTCGTGGCCGAGGCCGGCGGTGGCGGCGATCCGGCGGGTGCGGACGCCGGCGGCGAGGGCGGCGTAGGTGACCAGGGCCTCGTGTTCCAGCCCGGTGCGCGGTGAGCGCAGGGCGCGCGGGTGGGGGGCGGTGCGCAGCCGCAGGCGGCGCCAGGCGCGCTGGACGGCGGCGGCGGTGACGGCCTGCCGGTCGAGCAGTTGGACGTCGAGTTCGGGCCGGTCGTCGGCCTGCCGGACCCGGTAGCGGTCCGGTCCGGCGGGCAGTGCCTCGACCGGTCGCAGTCCGCTGTCGCGCAGGGCGCGGAGCACTTCGCCGGGCCGGGGCCGCGGGTCCGGGGTGCCGACGGCGTACAGGGTGCCGTGGGCGCCGGTCCAGCCGATGAGCAGCCCGAGCAGCAGGGCGGTGGGGGTGGCGTACCCGCCGGCCAGTCCGGCGAGGCCGGAGAGGGTGAGGACGGCCCAGGGCAGGCGCCGTTCGCGGCTGGCGGAGGCGGTCATGAAGGCGAGGACGGGCGCCAGGTAGCCGTAGACGGGTTCGGTGTGCGCGAGCGCGTCGGCGGGCAGCCGCTGGGTGAGGGCGGTGAGCAGTGAGGCCGGGGCGAGGTCGTCGGCCCACAGGTCGAGGGCGAGGGTGGCGCCGTACGCGATGACGGCGGCGAGCAGCCCGTCGGAGACCTGCTGGAGGGCGCGCCGCCGGTCGGGGCCGAGCAGCCGGCGGACGGCGAGGCCGACGGGCAGCAGCAGGACGGCGGCGGTGGTGAGCCCGCCGGCCAGGTTCGCCAGCGGCCTGGGGACCAGCGCGGCGGCCCCGGCGACGTCGGCGGCGATGCCGCCGGTGGTGGCGCGGGCGTAGTCGGCGAGCAGCAGGGTGAGCGCGATCGTGATCAGGCCGGTGAGCAGCCGGATCAGGGCGACGGGCTGTCGGACCCGTCCGGCCTCGGCCAACGGGCGGGCCCGTCGTCGCAGGCCTCCCGGTCCTCCCGGTCGGCCGGGTGCGGCCCTGTCGGCATGCCGCTGCCCGGGTATCTCCCCGTCGCTGTCCGGTCGTCCGGCCGGGGTGGTGGTGCCGCCCCCGCCGGTGTCGCCGTTCGTACTCCCCGTCACGATCGCCACGGGTGGCATGCTCCCATGCCGCCCGTGGGCCGGGGGCGCGGGTTCGGCGCCCCCGCCCCGCCCCCGTCGCGCCCCGCCCCCCGTCGCGCCCCGGCCCCCCGTCGCGCCCCGCCCCTGTCGTGCCCCGCCCCCGTCCCGCCCCGGGCCCGCCCGCGTCACGCCTGCCGGGTCGGCAGCACCACCTGGTGGCGCAGGTTGACGTGCCGGGGCCGGCTCACGGTGTAGGCGATGAGGTCCGCGATGTCGTCCGCGCCGAGCGCCGGGATCGCGGTGAACAGGCCGCCGAGCTGTTCGCGCAGCACCGGGTTGTCGATGTGCTCGCCGAGTTCGGTGTCGGTGAGGCCGGGCTCGACGGCGCTGACCCGGACGTCGCGCGGGCCGAACTCGGTGCGCAGGGCGGTGGAGAGCTGGGTGAGGGCGGCCTTGGTGGCGCCGTACACCGCGTAGTCGGGGAAGGAGACGTGCGAGGCGATGGAGGAGACGTTGACCAGGTCGGCGGTGCGGCCGTCGGCGGCGGCCGCGATGAGGTCGGCGGTGAAGGCGCGGACGATCCGCAGGGCGCCGGTGAGGTTGGTGTCGACCATCCGGGTCCATTCGTCGATCCGCCCGTCGGCGAGCGGGTTGGCGAGCATCACCCCGGCGTTGTTGACCACCAGGTCGACCGGGCCGTAGGCGGCGTGGACGGCCTTCGCGGCGGCGTCGACCGAGGCCTGGTCGGTGATGTCGGCGGTGACGGCGAGGGCCTGCCCGCCGGCGGCGGCGATCTCGGCGGCGAGCGCGTCGATCCGCCCGGTGCGGCGGGCGAGCAGGGCGACCCGGGCGCCGTTCGCGGCGAGCAGCCGGGCGGTGGCGGCGCCCATGCCGCTGGCGGCTCCGGTGACGACGGCGGTGCGGGTGGCGAGGGCGGGGTAGCTCATCGGGGACTCCTGGAGGGGTTCGACCTGCTGACGTCGACCACTCTGCGGCGCCGCCGCGCGCCTACCCAGGGCCACGTTCTTCCCGGGTAAGGACTTCCCGGGTAAGGACTTCCCGGGAAGTCCTTACCCGGGAAGTCCCTGCCTGGGAAAGGCAGTACCACCCTCGGGCCGTCGCCCCGGGGCTACCCTGCCTGGCATGGAGAACACCCTGGGGGACTTCCTCCGCTCGCGCCGGGCCCGGATCCAGCCGGAGGAGGTGGGCCTGCCCGCGCACGGCCGCCGCCGGGTGCAGGGCCTGCGCCGGGAGGAGGTGGCGCAGCTCGCCGGGGTCAGCGTGGACTACTACATCCGGCTGGAGCAGGGCCGCGGCGGGAGCGCCTCGGACGCGGTGCTGGACGCGGTCGCCCGGGTGCTGCGGCTGGACGAGGCGGAGACGGCGCACCTGCGGTCGCTGAACCGCCCGCCGAAGGAGGCGCCCGCCCAGGTCCGCGGGGACCGGCGGGTCCGCCCGGGGACGCGGCTGCTGCTGGACCTGATGACCGGGGTGCCGGCCTTCGTACTGGGCCGCCGGATGGACGTGCTGGCCTGGAACGCCCTGGGCGACGCGGTGAACGGCTTCTCCGAGCGCGCCGCGGCCGGAAAGCCCGGTGCGCCGCTCAACCAGGTCCGGGACGCCTTCCTCGACCCGGCCGCCCGCACCCTGTACCGCCAGTGGGACGCCGTCGCCGCCGAGACCGTCGCCCAGCTGCGCCGGGACGCCGGGCTGCACCCGGACGACCCGGCCCTGGCCGCCCTGGTGGGCGAACTGTCGGTGCGCAGCGAGGAGTTCCGCCGGCTCTGGGCCGACCACCTGGTGCGGGAGAAGACCAGCGGCGTGAAGCTGCTCCGGCACCCGCTGGTCGGCGACCTCGACCTCGGTTTCGAGACCCTGGCCGTCCAGGGCTCGCCGGACCAGGTGCTGGTCGCCTACACCGCCGCGCCGGGTTCGCCCACCGCCCAGAGGCTGGCCCTGCTGGCCAGTTGGACGGCCGCCGGCCCGGTTCCGGAGCCCGCGGAGCGCGCAGAGCCCGTGGAGTCCGGGGACGGGTCCTGAGCGAACGGTCTGAGCGGGCGGCCCGGCCGGAGCCGTCATAGCCTTCGAACATGACCGCCTGCGAAGACCTCGCCATGGCCCCCCGGGACATCGAGCCCGCCCCGCCCACCGACGGCTGCGCGGACTGCCTGGCCGGGGGCAGCCGGGACTGGGTGCACCTGCGGGTCTGCCTGGACTGCGGCCACATCGGCTGCTGCGACAACTCGCCGCAGCGGCACGCCACCGCGCACTTCCACAACTCCTCCCACCCGGTGATCCGTTCCTACGAACCGGGGGAGGACTGGCGCTGGTGCTACGTCCACGAGGTCATGGGCTGAGCCGGCCCCCGACCGCTCCGGTGGCACCGGCCCGTCGACCGGATAAAATCCGGACATAACACCCGAGCGGCCCCTCGGTCCGGCATCCGTCCGGCCGCGGCCGCCGAAGGGAGGCCGACGATGACCAAGCGAACCGCGGGCAGCACCGCCCAGCTCCGCAAGGGCACCCAGGAACTGCTGGAACGCCGGGGCATGGCGACGATGCCCGGCCGGCTCGGACCGAAGCCCGCCTTCGGCGCGCTGTCCGCCACCGGGAGCCCGGCCGGCGACGTCTTCCGCCACGGCGGGCGGGACGCGGCCTCCGCGATGCCGCACGCCGCCCCGGCGATGCACGCGGAACTCAAGGGGCACCGCCACCGCGGCGCCGAGAAGCACTCGGCCCACTGAGCCGGCCCCGCGCCGACCACGCACCCCGCTGACCGGCCGACTGTCAGTGGGGTGCGCTACGTTCGAGCCGTTCACCAGGACGCGGCGGGGCGCCCGGAACGCACAGGGCGCGCCGGGGCGGACGGTACGCACGAGGCGACGGGGGCGCACCATGACCGACGTGACCACGCAGGAGCCGGTGGAGCTCCAACTGGAGCGCCACCGCACCGAACTCACCGGCTACTGCTACCGCATGCTCGGCTCGGTCTTCGAGGCCGAGGACGCGGTGCAGGAGACCATGGTCCGCGCCTGGCGCGGGCACCGGGGCTTCGAGGGCCGCTCGGCGCTGCGCTCCTGGCTGTACCGGATCGCCACCAACGTCTGCCTGGACGCGCTGAACGGCCGCAAGGGCCGGGCCCGCCCGATGGACCTCGCCGGTCCGGTGACGGTGGCCACCGCGAGTGACGTCCGGCTGCCCGAGGTGACGTGGATCGGCCCCGCGCCGGACGGCCGGGTGCTCCCCGAGACGGGGGACCCGGCCGAGGTGGCCGCCCGGCGCGAGTCGGTGAAGCTGGCCTTCGTCGCCGCGCTGCAGCGCCTCGCGCCCCGGCAGCGGGCGGTGCTGATCCTGCGCGAGGTGCTCGGCTGGAAGGCCGCCGAGGTCGCCGAACTGCTCGGCGTCACGGTCGCCTCGGTCAACAGCGCGTTGCAGCGGGCCCGCGCGGTGCTCGCCGCGGACGCCTCCGCCGCCCGCCCGGCCGCCGCACTGGACGAGGCGCACCGCGCCCTGCTGGAGCGCTACGTCCGCGCCTTCGAGGCGTACGACATGGACGGCCTGACCGCGCTGCTGCACGAGGACGTCACGCTCAACATGCCGCCGTACTCGATGTGGCTGCGGGGGGCGGCCGAGGTCCGGGCCTGGATGCTGGGCCCGGGGCACGGTTGCCGGGGCTCCCGGCTGCTCCCGGTGACGGCCAACGGCGGTCCGGCCCTCGCCCAGTACCGGCCGGGCCCGGCGGGCGGGTACGCGCCGTGGGAGCTGGTCGTGCCGGAGGTGTCGGACGGCCGGATCACCGGGCTCACCAACTTCCTCGACACCGACGTGCTCTTCCCGCTGTTCGGCCTCCCGGCCCGGCTCCCGGCCGAGTAGGCCGTGCTGCTCGGCGGGCGTGGCGGCGGCGCCCCGGTGGCAGAGTGGGGGCGACCGAACCGCCCTGCCCCAGGAGGAACACCGTGACGGCTGAGCCCTTGAGATCCCGCGAGGAGTGGCTGGCCTCGCTGCCCCGGATCTACGCGGCGGCGGGCTGCCTGCTGCGCGACGAGTCCGGCCGGATCCTGATCGTGAAGGCCGGGTACCGCGAGCACTGGCAGTTCCCCGGCGGGACGATCGACCTCGGGGAGGGCCCGGTCGAGTGCGCCGCGCGGGAGTTGGAGGAGGAGACCGGCATCGTCAAGGAGGCCGGCGACCTGCTGGCCATCTCCTGGACCCACCCCTCGAACGAACTCGACCACCCGGCCCAGCACTTGATGTTCGACTTCGGCACCGTCCCGGACGGCACCCCCGTGACCGTCCCGGCCGGCGAGCTGGACACCCACCGCTGGGCCCCGCTGGACGAGGCCCTGGAGCTGCTCGGCCCGGCCCGTTCGGCCCGGCTGCGGGCGGCCCTGGAGGCGGCCGCCGACGGCCGGGTCCGGATCGTCACCACCCACATCTCCGGCTTCTAGGCCGAGCTGCCGAAGTGCCGTGCCCCGGAAGGGAGTCCACCCCGGGGCACGGTCGGTGGGCCGGTCCTCACCGAGCCCCGGGGTCGGCCTCCCGGGCGGCGATCAGGGCGGCGACGGCCTCCGAGACGAAGGTCTCCGCCTCGGTCTTGTCCACGTTCAGCCCGGCGAGCACGCCCTTCCCGTTCTCCAACTCCAGGAGGGCGAGCAGGATGTGCTCGGTGCCGACGTAGTTGTGCCCGAGCTTGAGCGCCTCCCGGAAGGTCAGCTCGACGGCCTTCTTGCCCTGGGTGGAGTACGGGATCAGCGCGGGCACCTGCTGCTCGACGGCGGTCGGCAGCGCGGCGGTGGTCGCCGTCCGGACGGCCTCCGGGGTGACGCCCTGGGCGAGGAGCGCCTTGAGCCCGATGCCCTCGGGCTCGGCGAGCAGGCCGAGCAGGATGTGCTCGGGGCCGATCTCGGGGTTGTTGGCCCGGCGGGCCTCCTCCTGCGAGGCCACCACGACCTTGCGGGCCCGGGGCGTGAACCGGGAGAAGCCCTGGCTGGGGTCGAGGTCGGCCGGGCTGCCCGGGCCCTTGGAGACGAAGCGCTTCTGGGCGGCCTGCTTGCTGACGCCCATGCTGTGGCCGATGTCGGTCCAGGAGGCGCCGGAGCGGCGGGCCTGGTCGACGAAGTGGCCGATGAGGTGGTCGGCGAGTTCGCCGAGGTGGTCGGCGGCGATGACCGCGTCGGAGAGCTGGTCGAGCGCGTCGGTGTGGACCTTCTTGATCGCGGCGATCAGGTCGTCGAGGCGCAGCGGAGTGGTGTTGGGGACAACGGGATTCTCCATGCGTCAACCGTAGGTTGTCGATCCGAGGATCGTCAACCATCGGTTGACGCTTACCGTCGGGTAGCTTGTGCTCGCCCCCCGTCGAACTCCGCGACTCCTACGCGGCGGGCAGCAGTCGGCCCCGGACGGCGGCGACCTGGGCGGGCGTGACCCCGGCCGCGAGCAGGTATCCCGCCGGGTCCAGCCCGTCGAGCGCGGCGGCCAGGGCGGCCTCGGCGGTGGTCCCGGCCTCGGCCAGCGCGGCGTCGATCCGGCGGTACGGGTCCGGCAGGCCGAGCATCCCGTACAGCGGGCGGACGTTGGGGCCGCTCAGCAGGTAGTCCTCGGCGATCGCGGCCCGGTCGACCCCGGCCAGGGCGAGCAGCAGCAGGGCGGCCAGGCCGGTGCGGTCGCGCCCGGCGCCGCAGTGCACCACCAGGCCGCCGGGGCGGGCGTCGGCGATCGCGGCGACCAGCGCGGCGGCGGCGTGCGGGCAGTGCTCCAGGTAGGGGCGGAAGGCCAGCGGGGTGCCGTCCAGTCGGCCGTGGGCCGCCCACCAGGCGGGACCGGCCAGTTCGTCCAGCGGGACGCGGACCAGCTCGACGCCGTCGGGCAGCGGGAGGAGCGGCTTGTACTCCTCGGCGTTGCGCAGGTCGACCACGGTGCGGACGCCGTGGTCGAGGAGGGCGTCCCAGCCCTCGCGGGTCAGCCGGTCCAGGTTGTCCGCCCGGACTATCGCGCCGCGGGCGGTCGGGCGGCCGGAGGCGGTGGGGAGTCCGCCCAGGTCACGGACGTTCAGGCAGCCGTCCCAGACGAGGGTGCGGTCCTCGGTGGTGGTCAGTGCGTCGGTCCGCATGTGGGGCTCCCCGGTCGGTCGTCTCGGGGGATCCCGTTATCCCCTCGTTATATGGACTCCCGGGAGATCCCATTGGTTCCTGATCGTTCGAACCCTCGGCACCGGCAGTTCGTACGGCGTACCGACGGTGTGCCGGCTGCGTTCCGACTGCGTGCCCGGCTGCGCACCGACGGGGGCTCAGGCCGCGGTCGGGGTCCCGGTCTCGGCGGCGACCAGCTTCTCGATCGGGTCGACCGCGATCCGGCCGAACAGCGAACCGGCCGCGATCGCGCCGATCAGGAACACGGTGGACAGCCAGGCCATGGTCGACACCGGCAGGGTGAAGGCGCCGACCACCCGGGCCGCGCACTCGGCCAGCAGCGCGGTGCCCCAGATGCCGGCGAACACCCGCTCGTGGCGGCGGAAGGCCCGCGAGCCCGCCGCCCGGCCCTCGACCAGCCGCTGCCAGGCGGCGGTGCGGTCCTGCTTCCCCTTGGTGAGGAAGGGCATCAGCACCGGGGTCATCACCGGCTTGCCGACCGCCGCGGAGACCAGGATCGCCAGCGCCACGGTGCCGCTCAGCCCACCGTCCTTGGCGATCATCATCCGGGCGTCGCCGGTGACGAAGGTGAGCGCCAGGCCCGCCAGGTTGACCGCCAGCATCAGCGCGGCCCACAGGTTGACCTGACGCTCGCGCAGCAGGCCGAGGACGGTCCGGCCGGCCGGGAAGACGCTGCTCCAGGCCAGCGCGGCGAACTCGCTGAGACCGCAGACCGAGTGCAGCAGGTAGTACCCCGCCAGCGGGGCGGCCACGTCGAGGACCAGCGGACCGAGCCCCGAGGCCACCGGGTTCGGCGCCGGGGCGGCGGCCCCGTCCGCGGGGGCGGGGGAGGTGGCGGCGGTGTTGGCGGTGGTGGCGGGAACGGTGCCGGCGGCGCTGACGGTCTGGCTGCTCATGGTGGGTTCCTCCCCGGCTGGTGGCCGCGGGCCGCTGCCCGCGTCGTGCCTCCAGCTTCGCCGTCCGACCCTCCGTCAGAGCAGTGCCGTCCGTTGCCTGATCCGCATGACAGCTGTCACGGTGCGGCCCGTGACACCCTCGTTGACCTGCGCCGTTCTAGGGGTGCGTCGGGCCGAAGGCCCACAGCTCCCGGCCGAGCGTGTCCAGGCACCGCACCGTGCCGAACCGTTCGTCCCCGGCGGACAGGAAGCCCTGCGCCGCTCCGGCCAGCACCGTCCGGGCGACCCCGTCGCCCCGGGTCCAGGCGCCGGTCAGCACCAGCGCCCCGTCGGCCAGCTCGGCACGCTGCACCCGGGCCACCGAGGCGGTCAGCAGCGCGGCGTTGACGTCCTCCAGCTCGGCGGGGGAGAGGTACGGCCCGGCGCTGGGGGAGAGGTCCGCCGCGGCCCGGCGCCGCAGCTCCGGCAGGCCGTAGTCGCGGACGGCGGCGACGGCGTCGTCCAGCGGCAGCCGCCAGCGCGGCCCGGGCAGCACCTCCCACCAGACGTCCTCGCCGACCGGCAGCACCTCGCCGATCCGGGCCCGCCAGACCTCGACGCCGCCCCCGGCGTCCGGGCCCGGCCGCTCCCCGTCGGTCCCGTCGGTGCCCGCCCCGTCGGCGCCGCCACTGCCCCCGCCACCGGCCCGACGGACCACGCGGAGCCCGAAGGTGAAGGCGACCCGGTCGGCGGCGGGCCGCTCGACCAGCTCGACCAGCAGCCGGTGCGTGTCGTCCGGCAGGACGAAGGCCCGCTGCCGACCGGTGAGGCCCAGGGCGCGCAGGGCGGGCGCGAGGTGTTCGCGCAGTCCCGTCGTGTGGAGCTCGTGGGCAGTCGTCATCGCGGTCTTTCCCTGCTGGTCGTGCGGTCGTCCCGGCCCCGCTCCGGCCGGGGACAGCCCGGAAGCGCCCGCCCGAACGGGTTCGGGCGGGCGTCGTAAGAACGGGCGCGGCGGGGTCGCGGGGTCACGGCGCGGGGTCACGGCGAGGGTCGGGCGCGTCGGCGGGCCCGGCGTCCGGGGCGCGGTCGGCGCCCGGATCGATTCGCCTACCGACAAGGTAGGCAGGGGCGGTGTCCCGGGGCTGCGGGCGAACGGCAGCCGTCCACGGGACCTTGGCCCCGTCCGGCCCGGTCCTTCGACCGGAGCCGACCCGTTGGCCCGGATGGCGCATCATGTGGCGGGTGCAGAGTGCAGAACAGCCCGGAGCGGGCACCGGCAGCCCCCTCGGCCGGTCCGGACCAGTACCCTCCGTCGGCCCACCACCGGGCGGGGGCCCCGCTCCCACCGACCTGACCGAGGCGGTCCGCGCCGCACAGGAGGGGGACGAAGAGGCGTTCCGGCTGCTGTTCCGGACCGTCCAGCCGGGCCTGCTGCGCTACCTGAGGGTGCTCGTCGGCGGGCGGCCCGAGGACGTCCAGGACGCCGAGGACATCGCCTCCGAGGCCTGGCTCCAGATCGCCCGCGACCTGCGCGGCTTCTCCGGCGACGGCGACGGCTTCCGCGGCTGGGCCGCCACCGTCGCCCGCAACCGGGCGATGGACCACCTGCGCGCCCGGCGCCGCCGCCCGGTCGCCGACCTGCCGTACGAGTACCTGGCCGAACTGGCCGCCGGGGACGACACCGCCCGCACCGCCCTCGCCACCGTCGGCACCGCCGACGCGCTGGCCCTGATCTCCCGGCTGCCGCGCGACCAGGCCGAGGCGGTGCTGCTGAGAGTGGTCATGGAACTGGACGCCGAGAGCGCGGCCCGGGTGCTCGGCAAGCGGGCCGGCAGCGTCCGGATGGCCGCCCACCGGGGGTTGCGCCGACTGGCCAAGCTGCTGGACCAGCCGTTCGCCTCCGGGGCCGGGATCCCGGCCGCCCGCCGGGCCGAACCGGGCGCCCGCCGGGCCGAGCCGGCTGCCCGCCGGGCCGAAGCGGCCGCCGGGGAACGGTCGCCGGCCCGGGCGCGGGAGTCCGCGGGGCGACCTGCCGTGGAACCCACGGAAAAAACTTCTCCGCAGGGTGTGACAGAACGCCGGGCCGCGACGCTGAAGGACATGAGATGAGCACCAACCGATCCCGTCGGATCGACCGTGATGCCGCCGAGCACCTGCTCGGCGGTGCCGTGGGCGGCCCGTCGGCCGGGCAGGACGCCTCGCTCACCGGACCGGACGGTCCCGGGCAGCTCGCCCGGGTGCTGGCCGCGGCCGCCGCCCCGGCGACGGCCGCCGAACTGGCCGGGGAGGAGGCCGCCCTGGCCGCGTTCCGGCAGGCGAGTCTCACGCCCGACCCCGTAGTGACACCCGTCCGGAGACGATCCATGGCAACCGCCGCGCTGGCCAGGGCCTTCAGCACGAAGGCCGCTGCCGCCGTGCTCGGCGCCACCGCGCTGTGCGGGGTCGCGGTCGCCGCCGGCACCGGCAACCTGCCGTCCGCCCTGGGCGGCGGCCCGTCCGAACCCGAGCACGCGGTCGCCGCCCCGGGCGGCCCGTCCGGCTCCCCGCACGGCACCTCCACCGGAACGGGAACCGGCTCCGGCTCCGGCTCGGCCTCCCCGGGCGGACCCACCCGGCCGTCCATCGGCGCCCCCGCGGACCCGCACCGCACCGTCCCGTCCGACCCCGGCTCGCCCGACGGCCCCACGGCCGGCGAGCACCCCGGGCACCCCGCCCCGCCCGCCGCCCTGGTCCCGCTCTGCCAGCGCTTCGCGGACCGTACGGGCAAGGGCGAACGCCCCGGGAAGCTGGCCGGCGACCCGCTGTTCGCCCCGCTGGTCGCGGCGGCCGGCGGAGCGGACGAGGTCCAGGACTACTGCGAGGGCGCCCCCGGCCAGGAGGACGGGGACCACCAGGGCACCGGCCCGCAGCCGAGCCCCTCCGGCGCCGGGAAGGGCAACGGCGACGGCGACGGCAAGGCCAAGCCCGGCAAGGGCAACGGGAACGGGACCGGTACCGGTACTGGCACCGGGAACACCAACGGCAACACCAACGGCAACGAGGACACCAACGGCAACGGCGACGGCAAGGCCAAGCCCGGCAAGGGCAACGCGATCCCGACCCCGTCGAACCTCCCCACCCTGCCGGACACCCGTCCGGGCAGGACCGGCCCCTCCGAGGACGAGCAGTCCGCCCGGAGATGACCCCCAGAACTCCGGATGGGCGGCGAGCGACTCCCCCCGGGCTCGCCGCCCATCCGGATCGCACCACCCGCAGTACGCACAACCACCCGAAGACCCCGGGTGGCCGGTCGGCTCCCCCGTGCCCACCGTCCATCCGGTCGGCCCCGGCCGGCTCGGCAGGCGCTCACCCCGGACGCGCCGCCGGCCCGGCCGGTCCGGAACGTGCGGCCCGCCCTCCCGCAGTCAGGGCGGGCCGCACCCCTCGACCGGCGGTCGGGGGACCGCTGCCCGGTCCCCCGGCCGCCACCCCCTCAGGTCCCGGGCCCGGGGCGGCTATCGTGCACAGGTGCACGAGGCCGCTCGGGACCCCGGAGGCCGCACGTGAGGGGAGTCCCAGGTGATCGGACGCGCGCTGAACGGGCGTTACGAACTCGTCGAGATACTCGGCGTCGGAGGCATGGCCACGGTCTGGCGCGGCGTCGACCGGGTCCTGGGCCGCCAGGTGGCCGTCAAGGTCCTCAACGGCGGCCTCGCCGACGACCCCCGTTTCGCCGAGCGTTTCAGCCGCGAGGCGCAGCACGCCGCGATGCTGGTGCACCCGAGGATCGTGATGGTCTTCGACTCGGGCGTGGACGAGGGCACCCCGTTCATCGTCATGGAGCTGGTGAACGGCCGTTCGCTCGCCGCCGTCCTGGTCCAGCAGCCGCAGTTGCCGGTGGAGCGCGCGGTCGGCATCGCGGCGGCGGTCTGCGAGGCGCTGTCGGTCGCGCACGCGGCGGGCCTGGTGCACCGGGACATCAAGCCCGGCAACATCATGATCACCGACGACGGCGGCGTGAAGGTGGTGGACTTCGGCATCGCCCGGGCCGGTTCGTCCAGCAACCTGACCCAGACCGCGAGCGTGCTCGGTACGGCCGCCTACCTCTCGCCCGAGCAGGCCACCGCCTCCGCCCTGGACGGCCGCACCGACCTGTACGCGGTCGGCTGCGTGCTGACCGAGATGCTCACCGGCGCGACGCCGTTCACCGCCGAGACCCCGGTGGCGATCGCCTTCAAGCACGTCAGCGAGCAGCCCCTGCCCCCGTCCGCGCGCCGCCCGGGCCTGCCGCCGGCCTTGGACGCGGTGGCGCTGCGCCTGCTGGCCAAGGACCCGGCCCACCGCCCGGCCGACGCGGCCGCGGCGCGGGCCGAACTCCTCGGCACCGTACCGGGCCTGGCCGTCGGCGATCCGACCGCGGAGCTGCTCGCGACCGCCGCTCCCACGCAGCTGCTGCCGCCGGTGGGGCCGACGGGGGCGATGCCGCCGATGGGGTCGATGGCACCGATGGCACCGATGGGGCCGATGGCGCCGGTGCACCCGAACCAGCAGCACACCACCCTGCTCCCGCCCCAGATCCCGCACGGCGTCCCGCACCACCCCGTCCCGGCCGCGACCTCGGTGATGGCGCCGCTCCCGGCGATGCCGCCCGCGGCGCACCCGGCCGGACGGCTCCCCATGCCCGCCCCCACGGTGAGCCGGCGCAACAAGCCCCTGGTCCTCGGAGCGCTGGGCATAGCCGGCCTCGCCGGGGTCATCGCCGTGGTACTGACCGCCGCCGACGAGCCGGCCGGCAACGCCGCCGCCAAGCCCCCGGCGGCGACCAAGTCCGTGGCCACCACTGCGACGACGGCCCCGACCTCCGCTGCCGCCGCCCCCACCACCCCGGCCGCCACGCCGACCGCCCCCGTGCCCACCCAGTCCGTCCCGCGCAACCAGCCCGCGGAGCTCCAACTCCAGTCCTTCCGGCAGGCCGTGGCGCAGGCGCAGGTCGGCAAGGAGCGCGACAAGCAGACGGAGCTGCTGCAGATCCTCGACGAGACCGCCTCCCGGCTGAACGAGGGCAACCCCGACGACGCCGCCCAGGAGCTCCGGGCCGCCCAGAAGACGATCAAGGACCTGGGCAAGAAGCACGCCATCGACGGCCCCACCTACGCCAACTGGAACGCCCGCCTGTCCGCGCTGTACGCGACCCTCCACACGTCGGCGGGCAACTTCCAGGACGACTGAGGCACTCCGCCCCGGTCAGGCGAACTGCAGCCGGTCGCTCAGCCCGGCCGCCGCGAAGGCCGCCTCCAGCGCCGTACGGCCCTCGGTGAAGTGCGCCCAGCTGTCGAAGTGCGCCGGTACCACGCGCCGCGCGCCCAGCAGGGCGGCGGCCTCGGCGGCCTGGGCGCTGTCCAGGGTGAGCAGCGCGCCGTCGAAGGGGCCGGGGCGGGCGGCGCCGGCGAACAGGACGGCGGTGTCCACCGGGCCGAACCGCTCGGCGATCTCCTCGACCAGCGGCAGCGAGGCGTTGTCGCCGCTGACGTAGACGCTCGGCAGGTCGGGCGCGGTCAGCACGAACCCGATCACCTGGCCGAGCACCGCCTCGGCGCCTTCGGGCCCGTGCAGCGCGGGGGCGGCGGTGACGGTGACGCTGCCGCCGTCCGGGCGGGCCAGTTCCACGGACTCCCAGGGGGCGAGCCCGCGCGCGGTGCCGCCGAGCCGCTCGGCGCCGCTGGTGGTGGTGAGGACGAGCGGGACGGTCGGCAGCAGGGCGCGGCCCGAGGTGTCCAGGTTGTCCGGGTGCTCGTCATGGGAGAGCAGGACGGCGTCGACCGGGCCGAGGTCGGCGGGGGTGATGGGGGAGGGAGCGGTCTTGGTGAGGGCGCGGCCGCCGCCGCGCGGGTAGTCGCCGGGCTCGTCGAAGGTCGGGTCGGTGAGGAAGCGGAGGCCGCCGAATTCGATGAGGGCGGTCGGGCCGCCGAAGACGCGGATGTTCGACATACTGGTTCACCTCACGGAGAAAGTCATCGTTTGACGTGATGAAACCTAACTCTCCATCACGGAAGAGCGCAAGGTTTACCATGAGAACCGTGAATGCCACCCTCACCGCCCCGCCGCCCGCACCGGGTTCGGAGCAGCACGTCGCCCTCGACTTCGCCAACAGCGACCTCGCGCTCACCACCGGCCGCCTCGACCTCCTGGCCACCCCCGCCGACGCCACCCGCTGGCTGGTCGAACGGGGCCTCGCCCCCGAGGGGGCGGAGGTCTACGAGTACTGCACCGGACGGCTGCGCGAACTCCGGTCCCGACTGAGGGTGTTGCTCGCCGCCCGGGTCGACGGCGCGGTGCCGCCGGCCGAGGCCGTGGACGCGCTCAACGCCGCGCTCACCGCCACCTCCGCCGCCGCCCTGCTGCGCTGGGACGAGCCGGACGGCCCGTACCGCGCGCCGGCCCACCCGGCCGACCAGGTCGCCGTGCACGCCATGGCCGTCATCGCCGCCGACGCGGCGGACCTGCTCACCGGCCCGGACGCCGACCGCCTCGCCGCCTGCGCCGCGAGCCCCTGCATCCGCTTCCTGGTCCGCACCCACGCCGCCCGCCACTGGTGCTCGACCCGCTGCGGCGACCGCGTCCGCGCGGCCCGGGCCTACGCGCGCCGGAGCAAGGCTGAGGCCGCGTCATAATGGCGCGGTGCTGACGATCGGATCCCTCGTCCTCGGTGTCGCCGACATGCCCCGCGCGGTCGCCTTCTGGACGGCCGCGCTCGATTACGTCCCGAGGGACGGCCTGGTCGAGGACGACTGGACGGTGCTGCTCCCCGCCGACGGCGGCACCGGCGTCCAACTCGCCCTGGGGATCTCCGAGTCCCCCGTCCAGGTTTACCCCCGCGTCCACCTCGACCTCTACGCGGACGGCGCCGCCGCCCAGGCCGCCGAGGTCCGCCGCCTGATCGCCCTCGGCGCCCAGGAGGTCGACTGGGACCTCTACCCCGACGACCCGGACTTCGTCGTCCTCGCCGATCCCGAGGGCAACCGCTTCTGCGTCATCGACACCGCCCACGGTTGACCACAGGGTTGTCCACAGCCTGTGGACAACCCTGTGGGTCATCCCCTACGGCGTGTACTCGTACCCGATGGTGAACTGGGCGGGCAGGCACGACTCCGTGTACTCGATCAACCCGTCGTCGTCCGACCACCGGTGGACGAGAGCCAGGATCGGACTCCCGACCGCCACCGCCAGCCCGGCCGCCTCCCGCTGGTCGGCCGCCCGCGCGTGCATGTCGTCGCGCGCCGCTGTGACGGTTCGCCCTGTTGCTTCGAGGACCCGCGCAGTGATCCCGTCGTTCCGCCCCGGCGCCGTGCTGAGAAGGTCGGGCACGAGCGCGGCGAAGTGCGCGGGGTACCAGGACACTGCGAAGAGGGTCCGTGACTTGCCGCGCCCGGTGATGTATTCGCGGCGCACCAGCTGCGCGCCGTGCTCCAGGTCGAAGAGATCCGCCACGTAGAGCGGAGGTGTGACGAGTTCGGCAGCCGTCACACGGCTGGTCTCGCCCTCCATCAGGCTGGACCGCACCCGCTGCACCCGGGCGAGCCGGCCCCGGCTGCTGGCGGTCACCCTGGGGTCGTCCGCGACGAACGTGCCACGCGGCGAGGTGCGGAGGTAGCCCTCCACCTGGAGGTGCTGGAGCGCCCGACTCACGGTGGCCACGGCGACGTTCCAGCGGCCGCTGATCTCCTTGTTGCTGGGCAGCTTCGAGCCCGGCTCGAGTTCCCCGGAGAGGATTCACTGGCGGTAGTGATCGGCGATCACGGACCATGTCTTCGGCGTCTTGCTCGGCATGTGCGCTCGCTTCCGCTCGGTGGGCGATCCCCCGTATGGGCAGACTGGTTCACTCGTAACCGTAGCGGCCGACCTAGGCCACTCCCCATGCTGGACTAGTTCACTGACGGTCCGTCGGATGGCCGAGGCTCGGTGGGATCCGGAACACCGAACGGGCCGGACACCAAGTGGTCGAGAGGAAGTCGAACATGGGAAAGCGCGGAGACGGCAAGGGCGGCGAGTCCGGGGACAAGAAGCAGTCCAAGCGGGAGTCCGACGGCCAGTGGACCAAGAAGGTTCCGCCGGCCGACCCGGGCGAGAAGAAGAAGTGAGTGCCAACCAATGGATCAGTACGCACAGT
Source organism: Kitasatospora sp. NPDC056076 (assembly GCF_042266305.1). Lineage (NCBI taxonomy): Bacteria > Bacillati > Actinomycetota > Actinomycetes > Kitasatosporales > Streptomycetaceae > Kitasatospora > Kitasatospora sp. NPDC056076. The sequence goes on along the minus strand of NZ_JBHJWG010000013.1, from coordinate 31,344 downwards.
TGCTGGCCGACCTGACCGAGGCCGGCGTGCTGGGCGAGCAGTGGCGGGGCGCGTTCGAGCGCGCCCCGCGCTCTGCGTTCGTTCCGGGCACCGTGTGGGTCCCGGACGACGACGCCCCGACGGGCTGTCGGCGGATCACCCGGTCCGATGACCCCGATGGTTGGTGGGCCGTGGTCGATGCCGACGATGTGGTCGTCACACAGGTGGACGACGGGGATGACGACGGACCCGGGGTCGCGACGTCATCGGCGTCCATGCCGTCCCTGGTCGCGGACATGCTCCGCCACCTGGACGTGGGCGACGGGCACGACGTGCTCGACATCGGCACCGGAACCGGTTGGACGAGCGCCCTGCTCTCGGCCCGGCTCGGCGACGGGCACGTGACGACGATCGAGGTGGACCCGAGCGTGGCCGCCGAGGCGGCGGCGAGGCTGCGGGCCGCCGGATTCACGCCCGAGTGCGTGGTCGGTGACGGGCTGGCCGGGTGGCTCCAGGGGGCTCCCTACGACCGCATCCATTCGACGGCGGCCGTCCGACTGGTGCCGTCCGCCTGGATCGAGCAGACGCGGCCCGGCGGCGTGATCGTGACCCCGTGGGGCACCCCGTACGCCAACGCCGGACTGCTGCGCCTGCTCGTCGGCGGGCCGGGCGAGCCGTCGCACGGCCGCTTCGTCGGCAACGTCAGCTTCATGTGGATGCGGTCGCAGCGGCCCCACGCCGTGACCGGCCCGGAGAGCCCGCCGGAGTGCCGGGGCCCGTCCCCGATGGACCCCGGTCTCGCGGAGGAGGACGTTCACGCGGCGTTCGCCATCGGCCTGCGGGTGCCGGGCGTCCGGTATCGACACGTGTGGGACGACTCAGACCCCAGCGGCACCTACCGCATGCACCTCTCGGACGGCGCGGGTTCGTGGGCGTCCGCCCGCTACGCCGGATGGGACGCCGGGGACGCCGTCTGCCAGTCCGGGCCGCGCCGGCTGTGGGACGAGGTCACCGGCGCCCGGCTGTGGTGGCTGGCGGAGGGCAAGCCGGACCTTTGCCGGTTCGGCGTGACCATCGCCCCGGACGGTGCGCAGTCCGTCTGGCTGGACGACCCCGACAACGCCGTGGTGTGACCCTGGTCCCTCGCAAGATTGCGAGGGACCAGGGAGGGTGGGTGGCCGGGCGCAGGAAGTCGGCGGGGCCGACTTCCCACTCCGCGGTCAAGCGGTCCGGTCAGCCCGAGGAGGGGCGGGCGGCGACGGCGACGTTGACGGTGCCGGTCGCGGTGCGGCCCAGGCCGTCGCGGATGGTGTAGGTGAAGGTGTCGCAGCCGGTGAAGTCGGCGGCGGGGGTGTACCGGACCTTGCCGTCGACGACTGCGGCGGTGCCGTTGGCCGGGGTGGAGACGCCGGTGAGGGTCAGGCCCCGGCCGTCGGTGCGGCCGGTGTTGCTGTCGACGGCGAGGACGTCGACGGTCGTCGCGGTGCCCTGGACGGCGGCCCCGGCGGCGGTGCGGGCGACCGGCGTCTGCGGGACGCGGGTGCTGCCGTAGTAGGTGAGGACGGCATAGGTGCCGTCACCCAGGTCGACCAGCTGGAGGCTCTGGGGCTGGGTGCCGTTGTAGGCGCTGGTGGTGACGGCGCCGTTGGAGCTGTCGACGGTGACGGCGTCGCCCGTGGCGGCGTTGCGGATGCCGGTGGAGCCGTCGTTCTGCGGGGTGAGGGAGAAGCGCTGCGAGGCGAGGCCGAGGGAGGGGCTGGCGCCGACGGTGAGGCCGTTGAGGGTGGTGGTCGCGACCAGGCCGGAGGCGGGGTTACGGATCTCCGTGGAGCCGTCGGCACGGGGGGCCAGGGTGAACTTCTGGGCCGCGTTGCCGTCCTGGTACGCCGAGCCGGTGATGAGCACGCCGGACACCGTCAGGGCGGTGCCGCTGATCGGTTGCGCGACGGCGTCGTTGACGTCGGCGACCGCCACCCGCACGGTCGCGGTGGACTGCTGGCCGAACTTGTCCCGGATCGTGTAGGTGAAGGTGTCGCAGCCGGTGAAGCCGGCGGCGGGGGAGTAGCGGACCTTGCCGTTGGAGACCGCGGCCGTGCCGCTGGACGGCTTGGAGACACCGGTGATCGTCAGGCCGAGCGGCTGGGTGGTGCCGGTGCCGGAGTCGTTCGCCAGGACGTCGACGTCGACGGCCCGACCCTTGCTCGTGGCCGCGGCGTCGTCCCGGGCCTGAGGTTCCTGGGGGTAGCTGTGGTCGGGGTAGAAGGCCCGGAAGCCCCAGGAGCCGTCGGCCTGTTGGACCAGCTCGAAGCTCTGGGACTGGGTGCCGTTGTAGGCCGCGCCGGTGACGGTGGAGCCGTTCATGGTCAGGACGGACTTGTCGCCCTGGTAGAAGCTGCGGATGCCGAAGGAGCCGTCGGCCTGCTTGGTGATCCGGAAACTCTGCGGCTGGGTGCCCCGGTAGGTCGCGCCGGTGACGGTGGAGCCGTTCATGGTCAGGACGGAGTCGTTGCCCTGGTAGAAGCTGCGGATGCCCCAGGAGCCGTCGGCCTGCCCGACGATGGAGAAGCTCTGGGGCTGGGTGCCGTTGTAGGCCGCGCCGGAGACGGACGAGCCGTTCATGGTCAGGACGTTGGCCGTGCTGGCCTGGGCCGGAACAGCGGCGGCGCCGACGCCGACGACGGCGGAGCAGAGAAGGGCCGTCGCGGTACGCGCGCGGCGGGTGGGAGTGGACATGCGCCTCTTCCTCGGAACAGGGGAGTGCCCGGGGAGGCTTCCCCGGGCACCTGGCCACCTGCCAACGGAAGATCCACTCGGTCCGTGACGGCCTGAGGGCGGATTCGTTTGTGTACGGCGATGCGGGTTAGGAGTGGTGGTCGAACTCGCCGGCCTTGAGGCCGTCGAGGAGGGCGGTGAAGGCTGCGAGGTTGGTGCGGAGGATGGTTTCGCCTTCGTCGGACTCGCGGAGCTCGACCAGCCCGTCAGCGGCGCGGACCTCCACGCATTCGTTGGTCGCGCCGCTGTAGCTGGACTTCTGCCACTTCGACTCAGGCATAGCTGTCTTCCACTTCTTTCTTCACTGATTGGATGAGGTCCCGCGATCGTTCATCGGAGAGCGCAAGGGCGTCCATGCGCTCGAAGATGGCCCGATGCTTGGCCAGGTCGGCCGGAGCGTCGAAGAACATGACGCCGTGGGCGAGGTCCGTCTGGACGGTGTCCAGCTCGGGGACTGGCCCGGTAGCGAATGTGAGGTTCTCGGAGGCGCCTGGGAAGGTCGCGACGGCGAAGGGCACTACTCGGATCGAGATTCCGGGTCGCACCGAATCGTCGATCAGCGCGTCCAGCTGGTCCAGGAGCACCTTGGGGCCTCCGAACTGCATGCGCAGCGCGGCCTCGTGGATGAACGCTTGGAGTGGTGTCCTGCCTGAGCGAACGATCTGCTGACGCTGCACTCGGAAGGCCGTTCGGACGTCGATGTCCGGGCGCGGCAGCGGTGGATAGACCCTTGTGAAGACCGCAGAAGCGTAGGCGCCGGTCTGTAGCAAACCGGGGATGTAGGCAGTGGTGCAGGTTGAGAGCGTCGTTGCGTAGTTCTCGATCTCTGCGACTTCGAGGAAGTCAGCTGTCAGGACTTCGCGGTACTCCTCCCACCAGCCTTTTCCTCGCTCAGTGACTATTCCGGCGAGCGCATCGATCAGAGGGCGATTGGCACATGCGCAGGCGGCGGCGATGGTGTGCAAGCGGTCGACACTGATGCCGATCCGTCCCGATTCCATCTGCGTGACCTGGGCTGGACTCATGCCGACAGTCCGGCCGAGCTCAGAGCTACCGAATCCAGCCTGTTCGCGCATCCTCCTCAGCTCGGTGCCAAGCCTGCGTTGGCGGAGTGTCGGATTGGAGCGTGGAGGCATGGGTTCCTTCCGTAGGTGCGGTCCGGCCCAGTGTGCCGCGCTCGTCGCAGGGTGGTCCACCAGTTACCACGTTAGGGGTAACTTCCAGAAAGGGTGGAAATTTGGATACTCATGTGAGCTATGGTCGATCTCACATCGATCCGACGGATCGTCAGTAACGCATATCCGTCGCACCGCAGAGCAGCCGTGCCCATCTGCACGGCCTGGTTCACGGCGACGTATCCGCCGGTTCTCCACCCCGCACACGCCCGGGAGTTCTCCCATGCGTCACCTCAACACGCCCTCCCTCGCCCTCTCCCGCCAGTCCCTCCGCAACGCGATGGTCCGCGCGGGCTGGCACCCCTCCGCCACCTTCGAGGCCGAACTCGCCCTCGGTGAGCTCCTCGCGAACGCCTGGCTGCACGGTGGCACCCCCGCGCCGGTCACCGAGATCCTCTTCCTCCACAACACCCTCCGGGTCTCCGTCGCCGACGAGAGCCCGCAGCTTCCCGTCCCGCAGCCCCTCAACCTCCTCGCCGAGTCCGGCCGGGGCCTCCAGCTGGTCGCCGGTCTCACCCACCGGTGGGGCGTCGACCCGCAGGAACGCGGCAAGGTCATCTGGTTCGAGTGCGACCTGGGCGCCGCCTGATGTCCCTCCCCCGCCGCCCGCTGCTGCCGACCGATCCCCGGGTCCGGGCCTGCACCGACGAGCACATCCGTACGCTCCTCGCCGAACTCCTCCAGCGCGGACGTAAGTTCGGCCTGCTCTTCCCCTCCGTCGACACCGACCGGACCCTCGACGGGCGCGTCCTGGTCTGCTTCAACACGGCGCCAGCGTCGACGCTGCTGAACCTCCTGTCCCTCCTCCTCGAAGCCGAACGACAGTGGGGCGCCCCGTGCGATTCCTGATCGCCGCGGCCTTCGCCGTCCTCCTCGCACTCGCGCTCGCGACCGTCGCCCTGGGGGTCGTCACCGTTCTCCGCGCGACCCCGCCCGAGCCGGACGAGGGCGACTGACGGGCCGGCGGGACGGCAGCGGTCCTCACCCGCGGCGCCGGATCCGGCGTTCCATGTTCCCGCGGATCGTCCGCGACGCCGTCCCGGCCGCCGCCGCGAGGAACACGAAGTTGTACCCGATCTGCAGCACCACCACGAGCCGCGCCGTCTGCCCCGCCGGGGTGATGTCGCCGTACCCCACCGTCGCCATCGTCACGACCGTGAAGTACAGCGCGTCCAGCCGCGTCTCCAGCCCCGCGAACTCGGCCTTGTGCGCGCCCAGCGCGTAGTACGTCGCCGAGAAGATGACCATCGCCAGGAAGATGAGGAAGGCCAGCCAGGCCACCGGCTGCTTCGCCGTCCCCTTGAGCACCCCGACGATCTTCGCCAGCATCAGCCAGCTCAACCCGCCCAGTGCCGCCACGAAGACCGTCCAGCTCAGGAGCGGCCGCCGGTCGCCGAACCACTCCAACGGCAGCGTGAAGTACCCGACCATCAGCAGCGTGAACGCGCCCAGCAGCCACGCCACGGCCCGGAGGTCGGCCGACGGGAGAGGAGGGATCTCGGACATCCCGCCCAGCCTGGTCCACCCCGGCCCGCCCCGCCCGCCCGGCTACTCCGGCCGGGGCGAGGCGGACCGGGAAAGCGTCGAGCCCCCCGGTGGAAATCCACCGGGGGGCTCGACCAGAACCTCGTACGACGACTCAGGCGGTCGTCTCGGGGCGCTTCGCCTCGGCACTCTTCGTCACGTTGGTCGGAGTGACGGCCGGGCGGTCGGCGGCCTGCTGGGGGGCGGCCGTGCTCTGCGCGGTGCCGGCGTCCGCCTGCTCGCCGCCGTCCTCGCGCATCGCCTTGGTCTCCGCCTTCAGGATGCGCATCGACTTGCCGAGGCCACGGGCCATCTCCGGCAGCTTCTTCGATCCGAACAGCAGGACTACGACCGCCAGCACCACCAAGATGTGCCAGGGCTCAAGACCGTTCCGCAGCATCCCTGGCCACCGGTCCCTTCTTGTCTAGAGTCACGGAGGGCGCTAGGCCCTGCTGGCCAGTATGCCTGGCCCCCAGGCCGAACGGATACACCGGACGGGAAACGCTGGCCGAAAACCAGGTGCCGCCCGAACGGATCACCGATGGCGGCGCCGCCGGGCCATCAGTAGACGAATGGCACCAGCCGCTTGGAAACCCGCTGGTAGTCGGCGTACGCCGGGCCGAACGCGCCGAGCAGCAGCCGCTCCTCGGCGGCGATCCGCCAGCCGTACGCGCCGAGCAGCAGAACGGTGACCAGCAGTGCCGCCGCCCAGCTGCCGGTGCCGAGCGCGTAGCCGCACCAGACCAGCAGGCTGCCCGCGTAACCCGGGTGGCGGATCAGCCGGTACGGGCCGCTGCGGACCACCTGCTGGGTGTCCACCGTCCGCAGGGTGCGGGTGTAGTAGCGGCCCAGGGTGCGCATGCCCCAGGCGCGCAGGGCCAGCCCGGCGACGACCAGCGCGACCCCGGACCAGCGCGGCCCGGTGGGCAGCATGCCGACGCCGGCGCGTTCGAACAGCACCACCACCAGGACGGACGCGACGTAGCAGGTGAGCAGCAGCCGGGTCGAACCGCGGTCGCGGTCGTCGGCGCGCCAGCTGCCGGCGGCGCTGTCCTCGCGGCGGCGCAGCAACAGCTCGTAGCCGACCCAGCAGAGGACGCCGAGCAGGGAGAGGAGGGACGGCAGGGACATGGGGAGCTCCTGACGGTCGCGGACTACCCCTCCACGGTCCCCCGGCCGCGCCGCCGGGACACGCACCCGGGGGTGGATGCCGCCGGGTCCACCCCGGGGTGGACGGTCTCCGCGATCGCTGCGGTCACCGCGGTCACCGGGGCCGCCGCGCCAGGAGGTAGCCGCGGCGGGTGTCGGCCTCCTCGGGCAGGCCGTCCCGCTCCAGCCGGGCCTCGACGGCGAACCCGGCCTCGGCGAGGCGGGCGGCGACGGTGTCGGTCCGCAGGAAGTGGAAGTCCACGTCGACGTCGTGGCCCCACCACTCCGCCAGGTGCCGCACCTCCTCGCCCAGGTGGAAGGAGACCAGCAGCAGCCCGCCGGGCCGCAGCACCCGCAGCATCTCGGCGAAGGCGGGCAGCAGCTCGTCCGGCTCCAGGTGGATCACCGAGTACAGGGCCACGGCCGCCGCGAACTCGCCGTCGGCGGCGGGCAGCGCCAGCAGGTCCCCGGTGCGGAACTCGGCCCGCGGGTGCTCGCGCGCGGCCAGCTCGACCATCCGCGGCGACAGGTCGATCCCGACCACCCGCGCGCCCTGCCCGGTCAGCCACCCCGCCACGTGCCCCGGCCCGCACCCCAGGTCCGCCACCACCCCGCCGGCCGCCTCCTCCACGACGGCCCCCAGCAGCGCCCGGTCCACCACCTTGTGCGCCAACTCGCCCCCGATCCGCCCCAGGTACTCCTCCGCCACCACGTCGTAACTCCCGCGCACCCGCCCGTGTCCAGTCCCCATGCCCCTCACCCTGACACGGCCCTGCCCCTTCTCACCCCCCAGCACGAGAAACCGGACCACCCACACCCTCCGCCCCACCCCCGCGAACCCGCCAACCCTTCCCCACCGCAGGCGACGCACGGGAAGGCGGCAGGGCCGACTTCTCGTGCGCGCTTCCGACCGCCGTGCTCCGACTCCTTGCCGCATCTCTGCCCTTGCCGGTTCTCCCTGCACGGGAAGTCGGTGGGGCCGACTTCTTGTGTTGGCGCCGACGGGGTTGCCGGAGTGTGCGGCAGTGCTCGTTGGCTGTGCGATGAATCAGCGGGGTCGGGGTTCGGCTCGTCCCAGGGGATTCCCGGAGGCAGGTGGTGCACGGGAAGTCGACGGGGTCGACTTCTTGTGTCAGCGCAGACGGCCGCCGGAGCGTGCGGCAGTGCTCGTTGGTTGTGTGGCGAGTCGGCTGGGTCGGGGGGAATCCCGGCGCCGGGCGGGGCGCAGGAAGTCGGCCGGTTCGACTTCTCGTGCACGCCCGGGGGAGGACGGCGGAGAGCCCCCGTCCGGGTGGGCGGGGGCTCTCGATGACTCGCGTGGACGGTGGCCGTGCGGTGGGTCAGGCTGCGACGGGCTGCTCCGGGGCCGGGGCCGGGACCGGGGCGGGGGTGGCGGCGGGCAGGTGGCGCAGGAGGCGGTGGGCCAGGACGGCGGCGCCGAGGGCGAAGACCAGGCCGACGACGGCGGCGACGTGCAGGCCGTCCGTGAAGGCGCCGCGGGCGGTCTCCAGCAGGTCCGGGCCGAGCCGGCCGGGCAGGTGGGCCGCGACGGAGACCGCGCCGCCGAGGGTGTCCTGCGCGGTGGCGGCGGCGGTGCCGTCGACGCCCGCCGGGAGGGCGCCGTCCAGCTGGTGGCGGTAGACCGCGGCGCCCGCCGCGCCCAGCAGGGCGATGCCGAGCGAGCTGCCGAGTTCGACGGCGGTCTCGGAGGTGGCGGAGGCGGCCCCGGCCTGCTCGACCGGGGCGGCGGAGACGACCATCTCGGCGGTCATCGTCATGGTGCCGACGGTGCCCGCGGCCAGCACGCCCGCCGCGGTGAGGATGAGTGCCAGCGGGGAGTGCGGGCCGACCTGGGTCATCATCGCGAAGCCGCCGGCGCCGACCACGAAGCCGCCGCCCATCAGGGCCGCCGGGCGGACCTTGCCGGCCAGGGCCGAGCTGATCCCGATCGCCACGCCGACGCCGACGCTCGGCACCAGCGACCAGAGCGAGGCGGTGAACGGGCTCATGCCCTTGACCAGCTGGAGGTACTGGGAGGTGAAGAGGGCGAAGCCCATCATCGCGAACATGGCCAGGGTGTTGACGCTGATCGCGCCGCTGAACGTGCGGATCCGGAACAGGCTCAGGTCGATCAGCGGGTTCGCGGCGGTGCGCTGGCGCTGCACGAAGGCGACGGCGATCAGCAGCCCGGCCGCGGCGGCGAGGGCGGGGAGCGGGCTCCAGCCGTCCACGGCGAGGGTCTTGACGCCGTAGACCAGGGGCAGGATCGCGGCGAGCGAGAGCACGGCGCCGGGCAGGTCGAAGCGGCCGGTGCGGGCGGTGGTGCGGTACTCGGGCAGCAGGACGGGCGCGGTCAGCAGCACCAGGACCATCACCGGGACGGCGACCAGGAAGGCCGAGCCCCACCAGTAGTGGTCGAGCAGCAGCCCGCCGGCGACCGGGCCGAGGGTGGCCCCGGCGGTGAGGGCGCCGCCCCAGGCGCCGAGGGCGACCTGCCGCTGCTTGGGGTCGTGGAACATGTTGCGGATCAGCGCCAGGGTCGAGGGCATCACGGTAGCCCCGGCGACGCCGAGCAGGGCGCGGGCGGCGATCAGCTGTTCGGCGCTGCCGGACCGGGCGGCCAGCAGCGAGGCGACGGTGAAGCCCGCAGCACCGATCATCAGCAGCCGGCGGCGGCCGATCCGGTCGCCCAGCGCGCCCATGGTGATGAGCAGTCCGGCCAGCAGGAACGAGTACATGTCCATGATCCACAGCTGCTGGGTGCCGCTGGGGGCCAGCTCGGTGGAGATGTACGGGACGGCGAAGAACAGCACGCCCATGTCCATGGAGAGGACCAGGGTCGGGAGCAGGAGGACGGCCAGGCCGGTCCATTCGCGACGGCCTGCGCGGCCGGTGGTTGCGGTCATGGGGAAGACGGTACGGACGTTTCAGACGCTTGTCTAGTACAGATGTGTAACTCGCTCGTCCAAGACGTTCGTGCAAGACATCCGTGCAGATGTTCCGTAGGATCGGGGCATGGGAAACCGCGAAGACCTGATGGCCGGCGCCAAGCACTGCCTGTACGAGAAGGGCTACGGACGCACCACGGCCCGCGACATCGCGAGCGCCTCGGGTGTCAGCCTGGCCGCGATCGGCTACCACTTCGGCTCGAAGGACGCGCTGCTCAACGCCGCGATGATCGAGGCGATCGGCGAGATGGGTGAGGCCCTGGGGGTGGTGGTGTACGGCGCCAACCAGGTGTCCGACGACCCGGAGACGCGCTTCGCCGCCGCCTGGAACGGCCTGCGGGACGTCTTCGCCGAGCACCGGGGGCTCTGGGCCGCGCAGTTCGAGGCGCTCGCCCAGGCCGGGCACAACCCGGAGCTGGCGAAGGCCTTCGAGGACGCGCAGAAGGACGGGCGGCTCGGGCTCGCCGCCGTGTTCCAGGGGCTGCCCGAGGTGCCGGACAACGAGGAGGAGCTCGCCCGCGGCACCTTCTACCAGATCCTGCTGGCCGGCTACGTCGCCCAGTGGCTCGCCGCGCCCGACCTGGCGCCGACCGGCCAGGAGTTCCTGCGCGGGCTCCGGCTGGTCAGCGGCACCGTGCTGGGGGCGGGCGCCACGCCCTGACGCGCGTTACGCCCTGACGCCCGCCGGGCCCCGACACCCGCCAGGCCCTGACACCCGCTACGCGGTGACGGCGGTCAGCAGCACCACCGAGTCGACGTGGGCCACCAGCCCGTGCCGCTCTTGCGGCACGGGCTCCAACTCGCCCGCGGCCAGCTCCACCCGCCGCCCGGCGATGGTCAACGAGACCCGGCCGCGCAGCACCTGGACGCTCCCCGCGGTGGGCGGGGTGTGCTCGTCCAGCGAGGTGCCCGCGGTCAGGGCGATCACGGTCTGCCGCAGCACCCCGTCGTGCAGCACCAGATGGGCGCTGCGCCCGTGCGGACCCTCGGCCGCCCGGGCGGCGTGCTCCACGGCGAGCCGTTCGAGATCGGGCATCGCGCCGCCTCCTCCTCTGCCGGGTGCCCAGGCCGTGTGCCCAGGCTGGCGGACGTACTGCCGGGGCGCACCCGGGAGGGGTCCGGAGCGGGCCGCCCGAGGTGCAGGCCCCGCCGACTGCCCGCATCGTGGAGGCATGGCGACCAACCAGAGGATCTTGAACGGACTCCAGGTCAACCGCTCGCTGCTGGCCGGCGGCGTGGTGCTGACCGGCATCGGCTCGGTGCTCGGCGCGGCCGGGGCGGCGCTGGTGTGCGCGGCGCTGTTCACCGCGGGCCGCGACTGGGTGCGCAGCATGGAGACGCCGCCGGGCACGCTCGCCCAACGGGCCCTGCACGAGGCGAAGGTGGCTTCCTCGGCCGGCTGGGAGGCCTGGCGCGCGGAGCACGGCTCGCCCAACTGAGCACGGACGGGCGAACGTACGGCACGGCGGGCCGCCATGGGGGTGCGGCCCGCCGCGGTTCCGGGGGCTGGGGCGCCGCTACAGCCCCAGCGACTTGGCGATGATGCTGCGCATGACCTCGCTGGTGCCGCCGTAGATCCGGAAGACCCGGTTGTCGGTGTAGAGCCGGGCGATCGGGTACTCCAGGATGTAGCCGTAACCGCCGTGCAACTGGAGGCACTTGTCGATCACGGTGGAGGCCGACTCGGTGCAGAACAGCTTCACGGCGGCCGCGTCCGCGACGCTCAACTCGCCGTTCTGGTAGAGCTCCAGGGCCTGGTCCACCATCGACTGCTGCGCCAGCACCTGGGCCTGGCAGTCGGCCAGGGTGAACTTGGTGTTCTGGAACTCGGCCACCGCCTTGCCGAACACCTTGCGGTCCTTGACGTACTGCACCGCGAACCGCACCGCCGCCGCGGCCGCCGCGTACGCGCCGACCGCGATCGCCAGCCGCTCCTGCACCAGGTTGTGGGTCAGGTACGAGAAGGCCCTGCCCTCCTCGCCGAGCAGGTCCTCCACCGGCACCTTGACGTCGACGAACGCCAACTCGGCGGTGTCCGAGGTGCGCAGGCCGATCTTCTGCAGCTTGCGCCCGACCGAGTAGCCCGGCGAGGTGGTGTCCACGCACAGGATGGAGAGCCCGGCCCGGCGGTTCTCCGGGTCGTACGCGGCGGTGCGGGCGACCACCAGGACCAGGTCGGCCAGCACGCCGCCGGTGATGAAGGTCTTGGCGCCGTTCAGGACGTAGTGGGTGCCGTCCTCGGAGAGCCGGGCGGTGGTGGTGATGCCCGCGAGGTCGGAGCCGGCGCCCGGTTCGGTCATCGCGATCGCGGTCATGATGTCGCCGGAGACGAAGCCGGGCAGCCAGCGCCGCTTCTGCTCCTCGTTCGCGTACTCCAGCAGGTACGGCAGCACCAGTCCGGTGTGCACGCCGGAGGAGCCGAAGCTCACCCCCGCGCGGGCGGTCTCCTCGGCGATCACCGCCTGGTACTTGAAGCCGCTCTCGCCCGCGCCGCCGTACTCCTCCGGCACCTCGATGCCGTAGACGCCGAGTTCGCCGAGCTGGCGGTAGAAGTCGCGGGGCGGGTGGCCGTCGGCCTCCCAGCTCTCGTAGACCGGGACGACCTCGTTGGCGATGAAGTCCCGGATGGTCTCCCGGAAGGCCTCGTGGTCCTCGTTGAACACGGTGCGGCGCACGGCGGCGCTCCCTTCGACGGTGCCGGCCGGAGGGCCGGCGGAGGCGGAACGTACCAGGTGGTGGCCCGACAAGTTAATCCCGGGTAGCCTCGACTGTCCAGCGTCGGCGGGCCCGGGGCGGGCCCGGAAACGCTGCTCGACGCGGCTGCCAAGTGAATCCTTGCTAGCCTTCGGGCGGAGCTCGGGACGGATGCGGGGAGGTGCGCGATGGTGGTCCGGAGGCCGCCCGGCCGACGCGCCCAGATCCTCGCCGTGGCCGCCGACCGCTTCCACCGCAGCGGCTACCACCAGGTCTCGATGTCCGAGGTCGCGGCCGGGGTGGGCATCACCGCGCCCGCCCTCTACCGGCACTTCCGCGGCAAGCCCGAACTGCTGGACCGCGCCGTCCGGTTGGGCCTGGACGCGCTCGCCGACGGCCTGCGCGCGGCCGGCAGCACCGCCGAACTCGGCGCCGCGCTGGCCGCGGTGGCGGTCGGCCACCGCCCGCTCGGCACCCTGGTGCAGCGCGACGCCCGACTGCTGCCGCCGGCCCGCCGGGCCGGACTGCGCCGCGAACTCCGCGCGGACGTTGCCCTGATGGTCGCCGTACTGCGCGCCGAGCGGACGGAACTCTCCGCCCCGGACGCCGAGTTGCTCTGCTGGTCGGCGCTCTCCGGCTGCGCCGGGCTGTCCTACCAGTCGGCCGCCCCGCAGCCCCGCCGGGCCGAGGCGCTGCTGCGCGAACTGGTCGCGGCCGTCCTCGCGGTCCCCCTGGACGGCACCGCCGAGAGCGCCGACGACACCGCCCCCGCGTCGCAGCGGACCCAGGAGCGGACCCAGGAGCGGACCCAGGGCCGGGCACAGGAGCGGACCCAGGAGCGGGCCCAGGCGCAGCCACCGGAGCAGCCGAGGCCGCAGGCCCGCCGCGAGGAACTGCTCGCCGCCGCCGTCCGGCTGTTCCACCAGCGCGGCTTCGACAACGTCAGCACCGATCAACTCGGCGCCGCCGTCGGCATCTCCGGCCCGAGCGTGTACCGGCACTTCGACAGCAAGGCCCAGCTGCTCGCCGCCTCCCTGGTGCGCAGCCGGGAGCGGCTCTGGCACGAGGTGGACGGCGCGATCTCGACGGCCGCCGGGCCGGCGGAGGCACTGGCGGCCGGGCTGGGCGCGTACGTCGACTTCGCGCTGCGCAACGGCGACTACCTGGGGGCGATGCTGAGCGAGACCGAGCGGCTGGCCCCTCCGGACCGCCGGGCCGCGGTGGACTTCCGGCGGGACTTCCTGCGCACCTGGGTGGGGCTGCTCCGGCAGGTGCGCCCGGAGTACGACGCGGTGACCGCCCGGATCCGGGTGCACGCGCTGTTCTCGCTGGTCAACGACGGGGTGCGGAACCGCCCGTACAGTGCCCGGCCCGACCTCGGCGACTGCCTGCGGCGGATCGGCCGGGCGGCGCTCGGAGTCGAGACTTCGTAGGCGCACCCAGGCGCACCCAGGCGCACTCAGGAGCACCCGGGAGACGGAGCGGGCCGGGTGCCCGCCACCGTCGGAACGGCGGCGGGCACCCGGCCCCGTGCGGTGCGACCGGGCGCGGACCCGGTCGGGCCCGGCTAGTAGAGGACGTGCGGGTAGTAGACCCGGGCGTCGAAGTTGCCGTTGCCCTGGAGGGCTCCGACGTTCCCGCTGTTGCCCGCCACGGCGAGGCCGTTGTTCTGGTTGCTCGCCCCCGAGCCGGTGGCGGTCTGCTGGGTGTTGACCACGTTGCCGTTGACGGTGCCGATGACGTTGCCGGAGCCGACGTTGCTCACGACGCTGCTGTTGGAGTGGTCGATCGCGCCGGCGCCGTTGTCGGCGTGGGCGGTGGCGGCCCCGACGCCGACGAGGAGGAAGGCCCCGAGGGCGGTGACGGCGGCGGCTGCGCGAATACGGGACACGCTGGTCTCCCTGAGCTGGAAGTGCGAATGTGGCGCGATCCGGAGTGGCCGCTCCGTAGCGCCGTTGCCTGACGTCGCACGTTCAGCATTCACCAGTGACGTGGACGAACTCCACCAAACGGGTGGCATTTCCCTCGATGGTGGGGGAGCGGTCAATTCCGAGTTGACCAGAATCCGTCATTCCGCCTGATGTATAGAAAGAAATGGTCGACGGATTGTCGCACTGGCACACTGAGGACCCATGTCTGAAGGTGCCCCGACCGAGCCCACCCCGACCGAGCCCACCCCCGCCGAGCCCACTCCGGCCGACGGCGTGCGCACCACCGAGGTCGACCTCGGTGGCCTGGTGAACGTCCTCGCCACCCACCTCTACTCCACGCCCCTGGTCGCCCTGCGCGAACTGGTCCAGAACGCCCACGACTCGCACACCCGCCGGCTCCTGGAGGACCCGGACGGCGAGCACCGGCCGCGGATCCGGGTACGTGCCGACGCCGCGCGGCGGACCGTCGCCATCGAGGACACCGGGGCCGGCCTCACCGAACCGGAGATCCACGCCTACCTCGCCACCGTCGGCACCGGCTACACCCGGATGCTGCGCGAACTGACCGGGAACCAGGAGCTGATCGGCGCCTTCGGCCTGGGCTTCCTCTCCGCCTTCTCGGTCGCCGACGAGGTGACCGTCACCACCACCTCGCACCGCGAACCGCGGCTCGGCCACCGCTACCGCAGCCGCGGCGGCGAGCAGTACCAGGTCGACCCGGCCCCCGCCCGCCCGGAGCCCGGCACCGTCGTCGAACTGGCGCTCAAGGCCGAGCACGCCCACCTCGCCGACGAGCACGCCCTGCGCGAAGTCCTCGGCCGCTACTGCGTCCTGCTGCCCGTACCGGTCTACGTCGGCGACGACGAACGGCCCGTCAACGCCGTCCAGGTGCCCTGGCGCCAGCGGGTCGACGGCGACCAGCACGCCGCCCGGATGCGCTTCGCCACCGCCTTCGGCCGCCGCTTCGAGCCGCTCACCGCCTTCCCGGTGCTGCCCGTCCAGGGCGACGGCCCCGGCGACGGCCCGTCGGACGGCGCCACCGACGGCCCGGCCGGCAGCGCCACCGACGGCCCGTCAGGCGGCGCCACCGACGCGGTCGGCCTGCTCTGGGTCCAGGACGGCGGTTCCTACGGCAGCAGCGACAACCGCGACCTCGCCGTCTACCTGCGCGGCATGCTGCTCGCCGAGGACGCCCGCGACCTGCTGCCCGGCTGGGCCGGTTTCATCGGCGGCGTGATCGAGTCCAGCCGGCTCACCCCCACCGCCAGCCGCGAGGACCTCCAGCGCGACGAGCACTACCGCGCGCTGCAACGGGCCCTCGCCGACGCCGTCGTGGACGGCCTGTACGAGACGGCCCGGCTGCGGCCCGCCGTCTGGCGCCGGATCCTCACCCGGCACGGCCAGGAGCTGCTCGGCGCCGCGCTCTGCGACGACCGGCTGTTCACCCTGCTCGCCGACGACGTCCCGGTGCCCACCTCGCAGGGCGACCTCACCGCGGGCGGCCTGCGGGCGGCCGGCGGGGGCGCGGTGCACGTCGCGCTCGGCAGCGGCGGCGGCTTCGAGGAGATGCTGTACCGGGCGATGCGCGTCCCGATCGCCCGCGGCGACCGCTACGCCGTGCTGCCGTTTCTGCGCCGCTACGCCCAGTTGCGCGGCTGCCGGCTGGTCGAGCTGGGCAGCGAGCAGGGCAACCGGGAACTGTTCCGCGACCCGGAGCGGCCGCTGCCGCCCGAGGAGGCGGCCTGGCTCGCCGGCGCCCTCGCCGACCAGGGGGAGCAGCTCGTCCCGGCCCGCTTCGACCCGCCCGGCCTGCCGCTGGTCCTGGTGCCCGACCGGGAGGCCGAGTTGAAGGCCCGGATCGAGGACGACCAGGCCGACGCCCGGATCCCGTCCGCCGCGCTGCGGCTGGCCCGGGCGTTCACCGCCCGCACCGACGGCGCGGTCAAGGCCCGGCTCTACCTCAACCTGGACTGCCCGGCCGTGCGGGACCTGCTCGCCGCCTACCGCACCGGCCACACCGGCAGCGCCACCGCGGCCGGGCTGCTCCGCTCGCTCAAGGTGATCATGGCGGCGGCCTCCACCGGCCCCGCCGAGGGGGACCTCGGCGCCGCGCTGGCCGGCATCGGCACCGCCGTCTCCGCCCTCACCGCCGCCGTCCCGCCCGGCCTGCCGGACGTCCCGGACAGCCCCGGCGCGCTCCGGGGCGAGGCGTGACGGCCGACTCCCCGGCCGACGCCCAGCCCTCCGCCCAGCCCTCCGTCCCGCCGGACGCCCCGCCGGACGCCCCGCCGGACGCCCCGCCGGACGCCCCGCCGGGCGCCCCGCCGGACGCCCCGCCGGGCGCCCCGGCGGGCAGACCCGCGGGCGCCCCGACAGCGGCCCACGCCAGACCACACACCAGCACCACGCAGGGGGAACAGCCATGACCACCGACATCTGGGCCTGGGTGCGCGACACCCACCAGCAGCTGCGCGAGGCCGGCCACGCACGGCTCGCCGACGCCATGTACGAGCTGCCCGAACACGCCACCGAGGGCCGCAACGAGCAGCTCGACGCGGTCTTCCCGGAGGCGGTCGCCTCCGCCCGGGCCCTCGGCCTGCCCTGGGTCGAGGTCTACCTGCGGCACTGGCGGATGCAGAACCTGCTGAACAAGCGCCAGCAGGGCGAGTCGGTGATGCCCGAGGCGGTCGACCTGCTGGAGTTCGCCCACCGGGAGGAGACGGCCGGCTGCCCGCAGTCCGTCTGCGTGGTGCAGGACTTCGCGATCTGCCACGCCCGGGTCGACGGCCCCGGGTACGTGGCCGAGCGCCTGGAGGTGGTCGGCGAGACGCTGGAGCGGATCGAGCCCGGCCGGGCCTGCTTCGACTGCCTCTCCCGCGAGTACTCCGACGCCCTGGAGGACGACGGCCGGGCCGCCGACGCGCTCGCCCACCTGGACACCGCCTCCGCCCGGATGCAGGCGGCCGGCCAGCAGGTCTCGCTGCGCTTCCACCGAGCCCGGGCCGGCACCCTGCACCTGCTGGGCCGGCACGAGGAGGTGCTCACCCTGCTGGACACCACCGACCGGACCGCCAGGGCCAGGGGCGAGGAGCTCGACGAGAGCGACCGGCGCTGGGGCGACCTGCTGCGGGCCCGCGCGCTCGCCTCGCTCGGGCGCACGCCGGAGGCGCTCGCCCTGCTGCCCGCCCGGGCCGAGGCCGAGCGGCACGCCGACCTGCGCGAGACCTGGACCCGGACGGTCGAGCTGCTGGTCGCGGCCGGGGCCTGGGAGAACGACGCCGAGCTGGGCGCCGTGCTGGCCGGCTGGGTCGGCTACCTGGACACCACCGGCTCGCACCGCCCCTGCGTGGACCTGCTGCTGGCGGCGGGCCGGCTGGCCCTCGCCCGCGGCGCCCGCACGGTGGCGCTGACGCTCGCGGCCACCGGGGAGCGCAAGCTGGCCCGGCTGCGCCGCACCGAGGGCGTGGCCGGGGAGGTGGCGGCCCTGCGCGCGGCCGCCGAGGCGCTGCCGGTGCCCGAGCTGCCCGTCCCGCCCGGCGAGCTGGCGGCGTACCTGGCCGAGGCCGAGGTGCCGGTCGAACCCGGTGCCGACCTGCTCGCCGTCGCCCTGGAGCGGTACCGGGGCGAGCCCGCCGGCGCCACCGGGCTGGCCGTGCCGCTGGCCACCGTGCTCGGCGGGCTGGGCCACGCCCGGGCCGCCGCCGACCTGCTGTGGCAGCGGCTGGACGTCGACCCGGGTAGTGAGCACCTGGTCGGCACGCTCGGCCAGCTGCTGATCGAGGCCGGGGACGCCGAGGGGATCCGCCGGCTCGCCGACCGGCTGGCCGCGACCGCCCCGGCCGACGCGCACTGGATCCGCGCCCGCTGGGCCGCCGCCGAGGGCCGCTGGGCCGAGGTGCTGGAGCAGTGCGGGGCGATCCTGGCGCTGGAGGCGAACCGGATCAACACCCGCCGGCTGGCCGCGGCCGCCGCCACCGAACTGGGCGACCACGCCACCGCCCAGCGCCTCTACCAGGAGCTGCTGGAGCACGCCCTGTCCGCCGAGGAGGCGGGGGAGGAGCAGCTCCACCGGACGGTCCAGGAGCCCGACCTCTGGCACCTGGTCACCGCCGCCACCGCCAACCGGGACTGGGCCGTGGTCCGCTCCACCGGTGCCCGGATCGGCATCGAGTTCGACGAGCCCGAGGGCCCGGTGGACGAGGAGTGGCAGCTGGTCACCGTCCGCGCCACCCGCACCAACGGTTCGACGGCCGACCTGCCCGCCGTCCGCACCGGCCCGGCCACCGCCCGGATCCTGCCGGTGCTCGGCGACGACCTCACCCTCAACCACGGCGACGTGGTGGTCTTCGCCCCGGCCCTGCTGGAGGCCCCGCCGGCCGAGGACGCCCCGGAGCCGGAGCGGGCGAACTGGCGCCCGGTCTTCGCCCTGCTGACCCTGCTCGACCCGGCGGGCTTCACCACGTACTGGATCGACGGCGCCTGGCCCGGCGACGAGGCCTGGTCCGGCTTCCGGGACGACCTGCGGGCGGCCGGCTACGCGGTCTGGGCGTACAGCGGGGAGCAGTACCGGATCACCGACCCGACGG
Organism: Kitasatospora sp. NPDC056076; assembly: GCF_042266305.1. NCBI lineage: Bacteria > Bacillati > Actinomycetota > Actinomycetes > Kitasatosporales > Streptomycetaceae > Kitasatospora > Kitasatospora sp. NPDC056076. The sequence continues at coordinate 12,586 of NZ_JBHJWG010000013.1, read as the reverse complement.
AGGACGACGGCTCGCTGCCCGGCGTGTACGCCGCGCTCGGCGTCCCGCCGACCGCCTCGGCGCAGGCGGCCGACGCGCTGCTGCACGAGCTCACCGCCGGCTGGGCCCACCCGCTGGCCTGGCTCGACCTGGCCGACGCGGCCGGGGCGGACCTCGGCCGGCACGCCGGGATCGTCGAGCGCTACGACCTCTGAGCCGGCCCGCCCCCAGGCCCCGCCCCTGGTCGGTTCCCCGGCCCGTTCCCCGGCCCGTTACCCGGCTCGTTCCCCGGCCGGTCCGCACCTCCGGGCCGGCCGGGGAACCATCACCGTCCCCGGCGAGTCTTTGTCATTGCTTTACCATGACATTGCCAAGACTCGACCTCCAGGAGAGCCAGCACCGTGACCAGCATCGCCCTCGGCCCGTCCTGGCTCGATCCGACCACCCTGATCTCCACCTTCGGCCTGGTCGGCATCCTGGCCATCGTCTTCGCCGAGTCCGGCCTGCTGATCGGCTTCTTCCTCCCGGGCGACTCGCTGCTGTTCACCACCGGCCTGCTGGTGGCCGGCGGCACCTACCTGCACCAGCCGCTCTGGCTGGTCTGCATGCTGATCGTGCTGGCCGCGATCGCCGGGGACCAGGTCGGCTACCTGTTCGGCCGGAAGGTCGGGCCGGGCCTGTTCCGCCGCCCCGACTCCAGGGTCTTCAAGCAGGAGAACGTCGAGAAGGCCGCCGCCTTCTTCGAGCGGCACGGCCCCAAGGCGATCGTGCTGGCCCGCTTCGTGCCGATCGTGCGCACCTTCACCCCGATCGTCGCCGGGGTGAGCAGGATGAACTACCGCAGCTTCGTGCTGTTCAACGTGGTCGGCGGGGTGCTGTGGGGTGCCGGGGTCACCGTGCTCGGCTACTTCCTGGGCCAGATCCCCTTCGTCCGGGACAACATCGAGGCCATCCTGGTCGGCATCGTGCTGGTCTCCGTGGTCCCGGTGGCGGTCGAACTGCTCCGGGCCCGCCGTTCCGGAGCGCGCGACACCGCGGGCCGCCGCGCCGGGTAGGCGTCCGGGGGTGCCGCCGCCGGACGTCGCGTACATGTGCGTCCGGCTGTTCGATCAGGCAAGGTGTATCCGGAGATCGAACGGTGGCCGACGGCCACCAGGGGTGGCGAGGAGCGGAAGTGCCTAAGCGGGGCCGACCGGGTGCGGGCAAGCGGGCGAGGGGAGGCCGGGCGGTCCGCCAGGTGCGGCAGACACCGCCGCAGCCGGTGCACCCCGCCGAGGCGCCGCCCACCGAGGGCCTGCTCGGCTACCCGGCCCCGGTCGTCGAGCCCACCACCGTGGTGCCGCTGCTCCCGCCGGTAACGGAGACCAAGGGCCTGCTGGCCCCCGAGCCCGCGCCGGAGTCCGGGGTCGGGGCCGGTGTCGGTGTCGGGGCCGGGACGCCGCCGGAGCCGCTGGAGCCGCACCCCGAGCTGACCATCGACCTGCGCCCCCGGGACGGGGGCGCCGAGGAGCCCCCCGCCGGGCGCCCGGCCCCCGAGCGCCCTGAGGGCCCCGAGCGCCCCGCGGCCGCCCGCCCCCCGCGCCGCCGCTCGGTCGCCGAGGACACCCTCACCCCCGAGGAGTGGCGCGCCGCCGGCTACACCCCGCCCACCGGCATCCCGATCCCCGAACTGACCGCCGGCGCCCCCGGCGAAGCGCCCTGGCCGGACCGGATGCGCACCCTGCTGCGCACCCCGATGTCCGAGCGCCCCGCCTTCGAGCGCACCGCCCGCGAGATGCACCCCTCGGCGGCCGCCGCCCGCAACGTCCCCCGCATCCTCGATCTGACGCTGCGCATCGGCGAGCTGCTGCTGGCCAGCGGCGAGGCCGCCGAGGACGTCGAGGCGGCCATGCTCGGCATCGCGCACGCCTACCGGCTGGACCACTGCGAGCCGCAGGTCACCTTCACCCTGATCGGCATCTCGCACCAGCCCTCGCTGGTCGAGCCGCCGGTCACGGCCGACCGCGTGGTGCGCCGCCGCACCTCCGACTACACCCGGCTGAACGCGGTCTACCAGCTGGTGGCGGACATCACCGCGGAGCAGGTGACGGTCAACGACGCCTACCGCCGGCTCGCCGCGATCCGCCGCAACCGGCACCCGTACCCGGCCTGGTTCCTCGCCCTGACCACCGGTCTGCTGGCCGGCGCGGCGACCTTCCTGGTCGGCGGCCGGCTCGACGACAAGGCCTGGCTGGTCTTCGGCAGCGCCTTCGTCGCGGCCGTTCTCGGCGACCGGCTGGCCTCGGCGCTGGCCAAGCGCCGGCTGCCGGAGTTCTACCAGTTCGTGGCGGCCGCGATGCCGGCCGCCGCGTCCGGGATCATCCTGTCCTTCAACGACTGGGGCCTGCGCGGCTCGGTGGTGATCACCGGCGGCCTGTTCGCCCTGCTGCCCGGGCGCGCCCTGGTCGCGGCCGTCCAGGACGGCCTGACCGGCTTCTACATCACCGCCGCGGCCCGGCTGCTGGAAGTGATCTACCTGGTGGCGGGCATCGTGATCGGCGTGATCATGATCCTCTACCTGGGCGTCGGCTTCGAGGCGAAGCTCAAGCCGGACGAGAGCCTGGTGGGCATCAGCTACCCGCCGGTCCAGATGGTCGCCGCGATGGTGCTGACCCTGGCCTTCGCCACCCTGCTGCAGACCGACCGCCGCACCCTCGCCCTGGTCACCCTCAACAGCGGCATCGGCTGGGCCAGCTACGGCGCGCTGGTGTACAACGCGCACGTCAACCCGATCGCGGCCACCGGGGTGGCGGCCGGCCTGGTCGGCCTGTTCGGCCAGCTGATGGCCCGGGCCCGGAACGGCTCGGCGCTGCCGTACGTCACCGCCGCGATCGGCCCGCTGATGCCCGGTTCGGCGCTCTACCTCGGGATGCTGGCCTTCGCCCAGGGGCACTCCAGCACCGGCCTGGTGTCGGTGTTCCGGGCGGCCGCGATCGCGATGGCGCTGGCCATCGGGGTGAACCTCGGCGGAGAGATCGCCCGGCTGTTCCTCAAACTGCCGGTGGGCGCCGAGCTGCCCTCGCTCTACCCGGTGGTGCCCCGCCGGGCGGCCAAGCGCACCCGGGGGTTCTGACCGCGCGTTGAGCCCGGTGACGGATTCCGAGCGGGGTCCGTGTTGGGCGGCTATTGGGCCCCGGGCCATGTCACGGCAGGCAGGACGCAGGACCAGGAACGAAGGTAAGACCCATGACGGCAATGCTGGACAGCTACCGCGAGCACATCGTCAACACGCACAAGCAACCGCTGTTCCTGCTGCTGGTCGGCTTCATCACCTCCTTCGTCTTCATCCGGTTCAGCGTGCGGATGATCCGCGCCAAGGTGCGCTGGTGGCCCGGCAACGTCACCCCCGGCGGCCTGCACATCCACCACATGGTGTTCGGCCTGGGCTTCCTGCTGGTCGGCGGCATCGGGGTGTTCGCCACCTACGGCGGCACCCCGTGGATCGACTGGTTCGGGCTGGCCTTCGGCATCGGCTGCGGCCTGGTGCTGGACGAGTTCGCGCTGATCCTGCACCTGGACGACGTGTACTGGAGCGAGCAGGGCCGCAAGTCGGTGGACGCGGTGATCTTCGGCATCCTGTTCACCGCCCTGCTGCTGATCGGGTACGTGCCGCTCGGCGTGGTGCCCGGCGAGGACACCCGGTGGGGCCTGATCACCGTCATCTCGGTGAACGCGCTGGCCTCGGTGATCACCCTGCTCAAGGGCAAGGTGTGGACCGGACTGCTCGGGATCATGGTCCCCGGCCTGTCCTGGATCGGCGCGATCCGGCTGGCCCGCCCGAGCAGCCCGTGGGCCCGCTGGCGGTACACCACGCGCCCCCGCCGCCGGGCGCGTGCGCTGCGGCGCGAACGCCTGCTGCACCGGCGCGCGGACCGGGCCCGCACCTGGCTCTTCGACCTGATCGCCGGCGCGCCCGACAAGGTGCCCGCCAACCACCCGGCCGCCCACCGGGTCGCCGAGCGGATGGCCGCCCGGGCCTCCGCCCACCTCGACGCCCACGCCGCCCGGGCGCTGTCCCGCCGCCGGGCCCGGCTGGCCGACCGCCGCTCGGCCGCGACCGCCGGGGCGGCGGCGAAGGCGCCCGCGGCGCACCCGCAACCGGCCGAGGGGCCGGCCGAGGGCGTGCCGGCCCGCTCGGCCGGGGCCCGGCAGCGCCGCCGTACGGTCCGCGCCGGGCGCAACCGGACGTACGCGGTCGGCCCGACCGGCCTGGAGCGCCGCCCCGGCCGACACCCCCACCTACGGACGAAGACCCGCCGGATCCACCGCTAGTTCGTATACCGTGTGCGCCTGGGCGACGGTGACACCCGGTCGGATCATCGGATGGTCACCCGGCCGGCGGAGCGCGTTCGAGGTGTGAAAACCCTCGGAGTTGAGAACATGATCGGCGAGTGACCGTTCTGTCACGTGATGGGATGATTCGCCGGACCCCGCCGCCCGACCGCAGCCCCGCCGCCGCGCGCCGCCCGGCCACCGCCGTCATCCCCTCCGGACCGTGAGAAGGGATGTCTCGTGGCGCGCAGGATCCTGCCGACCCTCCTGTTGTCCCTCACCGCCCTGCTCGGGCTGCTCCCCGCCGCCCAGGCAGCCCCGGTACAGCCGGAACCGGCGCGGCCCGCCCCGGCGCAGGCCGAACCCGGGCAGGCCGAACCGCCGGCCGCAGCGACCCCGGCCGGCCAGGACCCGTACCCCTCCGCCGAGGAGATCGACCGCTCCCGCACCGAGGCCGACGGCAAGGCCGCCTCCGCCGCCGAGCTGGAGACCGCGCTCACCGCCGCCCGCACCGAACTCGACCGGACCGCCCGCGGCGCCGAGCAGGCCGTCGAGGCCTACAACGGCGCCCAGCTGGCCCTCACCCGGGCCCGCACCGAGGAGACCGCCGCCAACCGGCGCGCGGCCGCCGCCGAGGCCGAACGCTCCGAAGCCGCCGACGATGCCGCCCGGCTCGCCGCCGAGACGTACCGGCAGGGCGCGGGCGCCGAACTCTCCGCCCTCAACGCCCTGCTCGGCGCCCACGGGCCGCGCGAGGCGAGCGCCCGCGCCGCCGTCGTCGGCGTGGTCAGCGAGCGCACCCGGCAGATCCTGGACGCCGCCACCTCCACCGCCGCCACCGCCCGCACCGCCTCGGCCGCCGCCCGCACCGCCACCGCGGCCGCCGAGAAGGCCGCGACCGAGGTCGGCGCGGCCAGGACCAGGGCCGAACAGCGGCTCGCCGCCCAGCAGGCCGAAGTCGCCGCGGCCGGCCGCCACCGGGAGCAACTGCTCACCGAACTCGCCGCCGCCCGCAACACCACCGTCGAGCTGGAGCGCAAGCGGCACGATGCCCTGGAGGCGATCGCCGCCCACGAGGCCGAGGCGGCCGCCCGGGCCGCCGCCGAACGGGCCGCCGAACAGGCCGCCCGGGAGGCCGAAGCCGCCGCGGCCGAGGCCGCCAGGGTCCAGGCGCCGCCGCCCGACTCCCGCCCCTGGTCGGCCGAGGGCGCGGCCGCCGCGATCGCCTTCGCCCGCTCCAAGATCGGCCTGCCCTACATCTGGGGCGGCGAGGGGCCGGAGGGCTACGACTGCTCCGGGCTGACCATGATGGCCTGGCGCGAGGGCGGCAGGCAGCTCAACCACTTCGCCGCCGACCAGTACGCCCAGTCCACCCCGGTCACCTACCGCCAGCTGCGCCCCGGCGACCTGGTCTTCTGGACCGACACCGGCCGTTCCGCCGACATCCACCACGTCGGCCTCTACATCGGCGACGACCAGATGATCGAGGCCCCGAGGGTCGGCATGCCGGTCAAGCAGGCCAGCCTCTGGATCATGGGCACCCCGGACTACTACGCCCGGCCCTGACCCCCGCCGTCCCGGGCGCCGGTGTCGGAGGCCTCCGTTAGCGTGGCCGCTCCGACCACTCCCGAGGAGGAACCGTGCGGCTGAGGAACGTGGCAGCGGGCGACGTCGAGGCGTACGTCCGGATGCGCTGCGACGAGGCGATGATGGCCGAGCTGGGCGGCCCGCTGCCCCGGGAGCAGGTGGAGGAGCGGCTGCGCAAGGACCTCCGGCTGGTGGCGGAGGACGGCGCCTGGATCAAGGCGATCGTGCCGGACGGCGCAGAAGACGGTGCGGCGGCCGGGGTGGTGACGCTCTGGCAGGACGAGGAGGACGGCGCGACCGTCTCCGAGATCGGCTGGATGGTGCTGCCCGCGTTCCAGGGCCGCGGCCTGGCCAAGGCGGCGGTCCGCCGGGTGCTGGACGCCGCGGCGGAGGACGGCCGCTGGGGCGAGGTGCACGCCAGCCCGGGGACGACCAACGGCCCGTCCAACGGGATCTGCCGCGCGCTCGGCTTCCGGCTGCTCGGCGAGCGGGACGTCGACTTCGGGGACCGCGTCCTGCGGACCAACCACTGGGTGGTGACGCCGGGCGAGCACCGCCGGGCACCGGACGGCCTGGGGTCGGGCGGCCTGGGGTCGGACACGGATTAATTGGGGTGCTCGGCCCCGGCCACCGCCCGTACGGTGGCCGGATGCACAACGACAGTGATCACACGGCCCCCGAGACGGTCAACGGGATCCAGGTCCGGGCCGTAGCCGTGGACGAAGTGGAGGAGTGGAACCGGGCGCTGAACTTCGGCTTCCTGCGCCCGCACGCGGGCGTCGCGCCGGAGCTGCGCCGCCGGCAGTGGCAGCCGGGCCGGATGGTGGCCGGCTTCGACGGGGACCGGCAGATCGCGACCTTCCGCAGCTTCGACGTCGACCTCACCGTGCCCGGCGGAGCCGTGGTCCGGGCCGACGCGATCACCAACGTCACGGTCAGCGCCACCCACCGCCGCCGGGGCCTGCTCAGCGCGATGATGCGCCGCGACCTCGCCGCAGCCGCCGGGCGCGGCTGCGCCGTCGCCGTCCTGATGGCCGCCGAGTACAACATCTACGGCCGGTTCGGCTTCGGCCCGGCCACCCGCGGCAGCGGCTGGGACATCGACCTGGGCCGCACCCGCGGACTGCGCGAGGGCCTGCCGGGCGTACCCGGCGGCCGGACCGACTTCGTGACCCTGGCCGAGCAGGCCGAGCTGGGCGCCGAGCTGTACGACCGCTGGCGGCTCACCCAGCCGGGCGCGATCGCCCGGGACGAGATCTGGTGGGAGCGCCACACCAACCGGATCCAGGTGCCGGGCGACACCTTCAAGGAGCCGTTCACCGCCGTCCACTGGGACGCCGACGGCACGGTCACCGGGATGGTCGTCTACCGGATCGAGAACAAGTGGGACGGCGCCCACCCCGACGCCACCCTCACGGTGGAGGACTTCATCGCCCTCGACCTGCCCACCGCCGTCGCACTGTGGCGCCTGGTGCTGAGCGTCGACTGGGTGCGCAAGGTCGTGGTGGCGGGCCTGGCCCCGGACGACCCGCTGCCGCTGCTGCTCCAGGACCCGCGCGCGGCCGTCCCGCGCAAGGACAACGCCGACGCGATGTGGCTGCGGCTGCTGGACGTCGAGGCCGCCTTCGGCGCCCGCGCGTACGGTGCGCCCGGCCGGGTGGTGCTGGAGGTCGAGGACGAGCTCGGCTACGCCTCCGGCCGCTTCGCGATCGAGGTCGCCGAGGACGGCACCGGCCGCTGCGTCCGGACCACCGACGAGGCCGACCTCGCCCTGGGAGCTTCGGAGTTGGGCTCGCTCCAGCTGGGCGCCGAGACGGCCCCGCGACTGGCCGCGGCCGGTCTGGTCACCGAGCTCCGCCCGGGGGCGGCCGCCGCCGCCGACCTGCTGCTGCGCACGCCGCTGCGGGCCTGGACGCCGACCGACTTCTGAGCGGCGCGAACGACGATGCCGGGAACGACAGTGCCGGGAACGACGCCGGAGGCCGGCCCGCAGTGTGCGGGCCGGCCTCCGGCGGTCACAACTCGTGCCCGGCCGCGCCTACTTGACGGCTGTCTTGCCGATCGTGGGCAGGATGAAGTCCTGGATCAGGCCCTTGGCGTCCCGCACGATCGGCCGGAACACCCGGTAGCGCGAGAGGTTGATCACCCGGGCGGCCATCGGCGTCGAGCGCCGGACGAACTCCCTGGTGCGCTCGGTGTCCTCGGTCCGGTCGAAGACCCAGTAGAGGACCACGACCATCAGGTGCAGCCAGAGCACGTCCGGCAGCAGCTCGACGAGTTCGGCGTCCAGCTTCGGCGCCAGCTCCGAGCCCTGGAGGACTTCCCGGAACAGGTCGACGGCCACCGCCCGGGCCGGGTGGGACTCGTTGGAGAACGGGCTGAGCGAGCTGGTCGGGTCGGCCGCGGTGCGGAAGAACTGCGCGGCGAACTCGTGGTACGGCGCGGCCGTGTCCAGCCAGGAGTCCAGCGCGATCTGCAGCCGCTCGGCGAAGTCCCGGGTGTGGGCCATGCGGAGCCTGGCCTCGGCCGCGTGGTCGTGGGTCATCCGGTCGTAGAACCCCTGGATCAGGAATTCCTTGGCGGAGAAGTAGTAGTAGGCGTTGCCGACCGACACGCCCGCCTCGGTGGCGATGGCGCGCATCGTCGTCTTCTCGTAACCCCGGTCCTGGAACAGCCGCATGGCCGTCTCCAGGATCAGCGCCCGGGTCGCCTCGCTCTTGTCGGTCTTGGGCTGGGCCCGGCCGCCGGGCATGGGCCCGCCGTCCGTGCCGGGTGCGGCCGAGGCGTCGGCCGCACCCTTCTCGCCGTCCGTTCGGTTCGTCGCTGCCAGGTCGTCCACAGGCACGAGCCTAACCGGAGACGAGGTTCCACCCGGTGTCGGTGCTGTCGGTGTTCGTGGCACCGGATGCCCCCTCCGCATCCGGTGCCACGAAACCGTCCCCCGTCATTTCGAACGCGTTCAAAACCTTGGCAGAACTGTAGACGTTACGGTTGAACATGTTCAACTCCATCTTCGTGGGAGGCTCGTCACATGACCGGTCCTGAACGGACCACCATTCGGTACGGCGGAGCGCAGGACGCCGCGGACGTCGCGGACCTGCATGCCGAGAGTTGGCGCACCAGCTATCGCGGGATGGTCCCCGACGAGGCGATCGGGGACGGACTGGCCGCCCAGCGGCGCGAACTGTGGGAGCTGCGCCTGGCGGTGGACTACGGGCCGCCGGAGAACACGCCCGTGCTGTTGGTCGCCGAACGGGCCGGTGAGCCGGCCGGGTTCGTCTATCTGGTGCCGCAGGCCGACGGACGGGTGCTGGTGGACAACCTGCACGTCCGCCCGGGCCTCACCGGCGGGGGCATCGGCCGGCACCTGCTGGCCGCCGCCCGCGCCGAACTCGCCGAGCGGTTCCCCGCCGCCGAGCTGTACCTGGAGGTGCTGCGCGCCAACACCCGCGCGATCGCCTTCTACGAGCGCGAGGGCGGCGTGCGGATCGCGGCGCAGGAGGGCGTGTTCCCGGGCGGCTGGGTGCTGCCCGAGTACGTCTACGCCTGGCCGGCCGCGAACGCCCGACCGGAGAACGGTCGGTCCGCGAACGCCCGGCCGGAGAACGGTCGAACGGAGCACGCCCGGCCCGAGGGCGGTCGGTCGGTGAGCGGTCAGTCGATGTCGTAGACCGTCACCGGCACGCCGCGCGCCGAGAGTCGGGCCGCCACCAGCGGCTCGACCTTCTCCCAGCGCCCGCCCGCCAGTCCGCAGCCGATCCGCGGCATGTGGACGGAGGCGCCGAGTTCGAGCGCGCGCCCGCCCAGGGCCGCCAACCCGGTGTCGATGGCCTCGTACCGCACGGGCACCCCGGTGGAGCGCCCCGTCCGGATGCCGCGCTGGCCGACCAGGTTGGCCACCCAGACGTACGGCTCGACCTGCACCAACTGCAGGGCGCCGAGGCCGAAGTCGTTCTTCGCCCGCTCCCGGTGCCACCGCCGGAAAGCGGCTTCGGGTTCGGGCCAGCGTCTGGAGAGCGCGAGCACGAAGCCCTTGCCCCAGCCGCCGAGGTCGTTGCAGACGTGCGCGATCACCTTCACGCCCTTGCCCTGGGGCGTGGTGGCATCGCCTCGGACGTAGGTGATTTCCGCCATGACTCGAAGTTAGACGGAGGCACTGACAACCCGCGCCCCATTTTCCGCGGGGCCGGACGCCCGCAGGTGCCGCCGCCCGGCCGACGCGATCAGCAGGGCGAGCGCGGCGGCCCCGACGGGCAGGACGTAGCCGGTGCCGGGCGCGGCCCGCTCGGCGAGCGTCCCGGCGAGCGCCGCCCCGGCCGAGATGCCGACCACGATGCCGGACACCGCCACCGCCATCCCCTCGTTGAACTGCCGCTGCGGCAGCAGCTCCTGGACCAGCGTCATGCCGGTCACCATGGTCGGCGCGGTGGCCGTGCCGGCCGCGAACAGTGCTGCACCGAGGGCCACCGGCCCGGCCCCGCCGAGCCCGGCGGCGAGCGGCAGCAGCAGGACCGCGGCCATCGCCGCCACCCCGAGCAGGAAGCGCGCCCCGGGGGCCCGGCGCGGGGTCAGCAGCCCGAACAGCAGCCCCGCCAGGCAGGATCCGCCCGCGACCAGGGCCAGCAGCGGGCCGGCCGCCGCCTTGTGCCCGAGCGCGTCGGCGTAGGCGACGGTGGTGACCTCGGTGGCGCCGAAGACCGTGCCGGTGGCGAGGAAGGTCAGCGCCAGCACCCGCAGCCCGGGCACCCGCAGCGGGGAGCCGTGCCGCTCGCCGGTCGGGGCCGGGGCCGGCAGCGGCGGTTCGGTGCCCCGCTGGGCGGCGAACAGCAGGGCGCCGGCGGTGCCGGCGGTGCCGGCGGTGAGCAGCCCGGCCTCCGGGGCGATCGTGGTGCAGAGCAGCATCGCGAGCACCGGCCCGGCCATGAAGCAGAGTTCGTCCAGGGCCTGTTCGAGGGAGTTGGCCAGGTGCCGGGCGGCCGGGTCGTCCCGGTGCAGGTGCGCCCAGCGGGCCCGGGCCATGCCACCGAGGTTGGGCGCGGCGGCGCAGGCGGCCCAGCAGGCGTACAGCGTCCAGTCCGGGGCGCCGAGCCGGACGCAGAGCAGCAGGGCGACGAGCGGAACGGCGTTGTACAGCGCGGCCGGTACCGCGACCCGCGACTGCCCGTACCGGTCCACCAGGCGGCCGAGCAGCGGCATCCCGATCGCCCCGGTGGCCAGCCCGGCCGCCGAGACCGTCCCGGCCAGCGCGTACGAGCCGCGCCGTTCGGCGAGCAGCACCACCAGCGAGACGCCGTTCATCGACAGCGCGATCCGGCCGAGCAGCCCGGCCAGGGTGAAGGCGGTGGTGCCGGGGGCCGCGAACAGCCGTCGGTAGGAGGCGAGGAGGGCGCGCGGGGGCAATCGGGCTCCTGGGACGCAGGGCGGGAGGGGGTGCGCCAAGCCTCGCGGTGCGCTGCGACCGGCGTCCAACACCTGTTCCGCCGCAGTCACAACACGGTGTTGTTAATCTGCCGCCCATGCCCCGTGACCTGCACCCCCGACTGCTCCGCGGCTTCGTCGCGACCGCCGAGACCCTGCACTTCGGCCGGGCCGCCGAGCGGCTGTACGTCGCCCAGCAGGCGCTCAGCCGGGACGTCCGCACGCTGGAGGGCCTGCTCGGCGAGGCACTGTTCACCCGCACCACCCGCAGCGTCGACCTCACCCCGGCCGGGCGCCGGCTGCTGCCCGGGGCGCGCCGGCTGCTCGCCCTGCACGACGACCTGCTCGCCGGGTTCGGCGCGGGCGCCGGTGCCGCCGCCAGGCCGCTGCTGCTCGACCTCAACAGCGACGTCACCGGCCCGGACCTGACCGCCGACCGGGTGCTGCAACGGGCCCGCACCGCCTGGCCGGAGGGCGAGCTGCTGGCCCGCTTCCACGGCGGTCTGGCCGCGGCCGCCGACGAACTGCTGGCGCACCGGCTGGACGCCTCGTTCGGCCGCTTCGCCGGACTGCCCGCCCCGGTGCGCGGCCGGCTCGCCCAGCGGCCCGTACGGCTGGAGCGGGTCTCGGTGATGATGGCGGACACCCACCCGCTGGCCGGCCGCCCGGCGCTGCGCCCGGCCGATCTGCTCGGGCACCCGGTCGACATCTGCGCGGGCAACCCGGCCACCACCGAGTGGGCCGACCTCGGGGCCCGGCTGCTGCGCGAACACGGTCTGCGCGCGGCCGAGCCGTACGTCCCGCCGGTGGGCCCGGTCGAGACGGCCCGCTACCTGGCCCGGCACGGCGATCCGATGCTGACCACGGTCGGCGGGCCGAGCCTCCCGGGGGCGGTGAACGTCCCGCTGGTGGACCCGGTCCCGCTGAGTCTGGTGAGCCTGGTGCACCGGCCCGGGGAGCGCCGTCCGGGCCTGCTCGCACTGGCCGCCGCGGCGGCCGAACTCGGCGCCGCCGAGGGCTGGTTGGACCGCCCGGCCGGCAGCTGGCTGCCCTCGGAGGACGCCGCGCTCATCGTGCGGACGTAGGGTCCGCGGACCTTGGGTCCGTCTTCGAACTCCCGTCTGCAGGGCGACGCCGGGGCACGCACCTCGCCGCGTTGTCGTCGGTCGCCAATGCGCTGCATTGGGCTCCCTCCTCCGCCTTGCGATGCACGCACCCCACCGCCGCCCCGCCCGCCCTCGGGGCGGACGACGGGAGTTCGAAGACGGACCCAAGCACACCGCCCCTGCCC